>JAJFTK010000072.1 GCA_021372945.1 Planctomycetaceae bacterium
GCACAGAACGAATACCAAAAGTATGATACAAGAGACTGTTGGACATGGCTTTATACTCCAATAGGTGGTTTATTTTTTTCCACCTATCATAAAGCCATGTCTTTTTTTAGCAACACACCAACGCATTTACCGGAAGAGCCATGAAATTAAGAGCGAGATCAAGGCCGGCAAATAGGAGAAAACGAGACTACTTGTGGCGTCCAGAACTGTGTGAGCCAGGTTTCTTGCCGCCACTGCCTACAGTGTAAACGCTCTTGCCTTCAGTACTGACGCTTCTATATGAACTGCTCTTAGTCGCACGAGTCTGACTAGAGCTGCCGGATTGCTCCCATGATTCCAGCATGCCGTTTATCAACCACTCGGTTGCCGTTAAAGTGCCCGAAAGTACCGAAAGTCCACACTCGAGCAATCTCCAACGTACTGGTATCTTCTCTGGTTGCCGCCGCTTTTCTTCGGCTTCTTTGTACTCTTTTTCAGCCTGAAGTTGCTGAACTTCGAGATAATGCAAGTAATCTTCAAAAGGATCGGTCATTTGAACTCTCCTATGAATACATAATTATAAAGTATGTTCTTTGGATAGCAAGGCCTTTGCCATCAATTCTTACACAAGCAAATAAAAAACAACGTAGAGACAGTTCTTCTTACGAATTGTAACTTTTCGTGTAACTTTGCGGTTGAAAACATGAGATTTGGCCTTTATACTGTGAGACAGTAAGAGAATTGTAACCGACTGGTTGCAAAAGAGTTACATTTGTAAACCGTTACATTACAAGGTGATGGATTTTAGGCCCGGGCCCCTCATAATCCCTTGGTCCTGTGTTCGAATCACTCCGGGCCCAATTACTTCAACGAACCTGGACTCTAACGCTTTCGCTATGGCAAAACCAGCACGACAACTTCCGGCCTATTCCGTGAGCCAGCTTAACGGCCTTATCAAGGGCGTGCTGGAGGGCAGCCTGCCGGGGCGGATGATCCTGCGCGGCGAGATCAGCGACTGGAAGCGGCACAGCAGCGGGCACTGCTATTTTCTGCTGAAGGACGCCGAAAGCCAGATGCCCTGCCTGATGTGGGCCAGCCGGGCTCGCGAGGTGAAGTTTCGCTGCGAGAACGGGCTTGAGGTCCTGGCGACGGGGTACGTGGACGTGTATGTGCCGGGGGGCAAGTACCAGTTTTACGCGGACCGGCTCGATCCGGCGGGCGTGGGCGCATTGCAGCTTGCGTTCGAACAGATGCGAAGGCGGCTGGAGGCGGAGGGACTATTCGACCCAGCGCACAAAAAGCCCCTGCCGCGCTACGCGATGCGGATCGGCGTGGTGACCAGCCGGTCGGGGGCGGCGATCGAGGATATTCGCAACAGCATTTCCAGCCGCTGGCCATGCGCGAAGCTATTCTTGTTTGATGTGCCCGTGCAGGGCGAAGGTGCGGCCGAGAAGATCGCGGCGGCGATCAAGAAGGCCAACGCGCAGCGCCAGAGGATGGGCCTGGAGCTGTTGATCGTGGGCCGCGGCGGCGGCTCGATGGAGGACTTGTGGGCGTTTAATGAGGAAGTTGTAGCACGGGCGATCTATGCGTCCGCCCTGCCGGTGATCAGCGCGGTCGGACACGAGGTGGATGTGACGATCTCGGACCTGGTGGCCGATGCGCGGGCATCGACGCCGACTCGGGCGGGCGAGATCGCGGTGCCGGACTATCGTGAGGAGTTGAAGCATTTGCAGGCAATCTCGCACCGGCTGCACATCAACATTTGTTCGGTTTTCCAGAATCGGTGCGGCCGGCTCGAGACGATCCTGGCAAGCCGGGTCTTTCGCTCGCCATTAGGGCCCTTGCAGGCGGCCGCGCAGCGGATCGATGAGCTTTGTCTGAGGTTGGGGCACGGACAGAGGAGCCGTTTCGCCCAGTTGAAGGCGTTTTTAGAGCAATTGAGGCATTCGGTGCAAAGGATCGAACCGATGCGCGTCCTTGGCCTAAGGCAGATGGAGCTTATGAATCTGGTGAGCCGGGGGCGGGCGGCAATGGCAAGCATACTGAACAAAAAGCAGTTGCAATCGGCGGCGCTGGAGAATAGATTACAGGCGATGAATCCCCGTTCGGTACTCAAACGCGGGTATTCGCTGACGGTCAATCAGCGGTCCGGCAAGGTGGTTGCGGGTGTGGATGATGTGCGGGTCGGGGACCGTTTAACGACCGAACTGGCCGATGGTGCACAGGTCACCAGTCTGACCGAAAGCTTGAGAAAAGCGGAATCAATGGAAGCGTGATTATGGCGATACGAAAGAAAAAAGACGATAACCAGTTCGAGAAGATGACATTCGAGGAGGCGATCGAGAGCCTGACGGATGTTGTCGGACGGATCGAGAACGGGCAGATCCCGCTGGCGGAAAGCCTTCAGCAGTATGAGAAGGGCATGGCGATCATTCGGCACTGCCGGCGGATCCTGCTGGATGCCGAAAAACGAATCGAGCAGATCGCCGACGACAAGCAGGCGTGCCCCCCTGCCGGCGACCAAAGTGAAACAGAAGAGCAGGAGCAAGAGCAGGAAAACAACAGCAAAGAAGAGCCCGGCGATGATGAATCGCTGTTCTAACTGCAAACTGTTGACTGTTGACTGATAACTGAACAAGCGGGCGTGGCGGAACTGGCAGACGCGCAAGATTTAGGTTCTTGTACCCAAAAGGTGTGAAGGTTCGACTCCTTTCGCCCGCATTCAAGATTGGTTCTCTTCTGCATTTGCCCGCTCACCCAGTGGGCGCTTTCGCCGTGATCGGTCTCAACAAAGAACCTGATTTGCGGAACGCTTGCCAAAAGAGAAACATTTTTTGAGACGAAAACGGTTTTTGCGTTTCTCTTACTGCAGAGTAGAATAAAATCAGTCTGAAGGGAGAACCAAATGACCGAGGAAATCAGGCTGCTTAAAGCTTGCAGAAACGGCGACAAGTCCGCCTTTGAGCAAATCGTTGAAAAATATCAGTCGATGATTTGTGCTGTTACGCTGGGAGGCACAGGGCGCATCGATATAAGCGAAGAACTTGCTCAGGAGACGTTTTTACGGGCGTGGCTGCATCTGGACGAATTGAGAGATTTGAACGGCTTCAGGGTGTGGCTTTGCGCGATCGCCCGCAACTTGATCAATAACCATTATCGTAAGAAACAGCCCAAGCCCCTTTACCCAGGAGAGATTGATCAGTTGGAGGACCCATCTCCGACTCCGCCGGAAAGACTAATTGCCGACGAAGAATCTCGCTTGCTGGAACAGTCCATCGTACGGATTCCGGCGGAATATCGCGAACCGCTGGTCCTGTATTATCGCCAGCATCAGTCTGTCAGCGCGGTCGCCCAGGCTTTGGGACTGAATGAATCAACTGTCAGGACGCGTCTGCATCGAGCCAGGATCATGCTTCGGGAGGACATCGCGAGCAGACTGGAGAGCACACTTCAACGAACCGCCCCCGGCAAGGCTTTTACCCGGACTGTTATGTTAGCAGTCGGTTCGAGTATAGTCGGCAATTCCACTGCCCAGGCTTTACATTCAGGACAAACGGCTGCTTCGTTATCTTTCCGGGGGGTCGTCAAGACGCTCACGTTCAAGTTAACAACAGCGGCCGTTTTTGCGATTGGCGCGGTCGCGGCTATTCTGTATACATCCGCCGCTGACTTATCCCCATCGACCACACATGAGATGTCGCCTGCTGCTATATGGAGCAATCCAACCTCACACACGCCTAAAGCAGATCCGCATCCTGGCATATATGGCGCCGTTGCCGATGCAGCGTCCATCGGTGCGCCCAACGAGAGTGCCGCCAGTGATAGCGTGCGAACTGCAATCGTTACGGATCCGGCAAACCAGTTTGAGGTAATGGCGTCTTCCGAATACGTATTTGAGCCGAATGGCATCTTAAGCGGTCTTGTCACAGACTCGGAAACGGGATTGCCCGTCACGGATGCGGAGATTACAATCAGTCCGGGGAGGCTTTACAGGACCCGAACCGATAGAACCGGCTTCTATTGCTTTAAAGAGATTGACAGGAACGGTGACTATGTTATCGGGGTCTACTCCAGAGAATATGTCGGTCTGATGGATTACAGCGAGCAACCTAAAGTCCATCTGAAAAAAACAGCCTGTGCGGTAAAACATTTTCAATTACCGCGTGCGTGCATGATAGACGTTTATATCGTTGACGAGAACGGCAATCCCATTCAAGACACGGCGGTTTGGACAACATCTCTCGGAAATGAACATGGAGTAGAGGTCGGACGTTCCTACACAAAGCAGCAAACAGATGAGAATGGTCATATTCTTCTTGGGGGTTTCAGGCCGTCGGAAATCCCGTACATGATACATGCCTTGCATACACGTTACGGAGACTGGATTCAAAAAGATGGAAAAAGACAGAGGCCGTCGCTGCCTGATTACGCCCCCGGATGCTTAAAGGTTGCGCTTCGGGACCCGAATGTTGTTGAGTCCGGCGAAATCATCCTGCAAAGAGGCGTATCGCTGCACGGCATGGCGAAGTACAAGGACGACACGCCTGCCGCCGAATGCAAGGTTGTTGCCTATCCTGAGTGGTGGCACAGCACAACTGTGCCGCCGTCATTCGTAGTTGAGCCGAACGGGCTGTTCACGCTGGAGCAGATCATCCCGGGTTCCTATCGCATTTATGCGAGTATTCCGACAAGCGAATACTCGTCCGTGGGGATGGATTTATTTACGGCACAACTGCCGGAAGAGAGCCACAAGCAGCTTGCTGTGGTCATTCCGGAAAAGCCGGGCAGCACCGACAACTCCGCGGCGAAATCGGCGGCAAACGGATTCAAGCTCTACGGGATCGTAACCGATGCGATCACGGGAAAGCCGGTCAAGGACTTCAAAGCACGTTACATGAGGTTCGGATCGCTTCACTATAGCGATGAAGGTAAATGGATTGAATTTAAAAGCGACAAGGGCGATTTCGCTGTCGATGTCACGGGCAGTGAACATGCCATCTGCAAGGTGCAGATAGCGGCCAAGGGATATGCGCCCCAATGGACCAGCCAAATTGATACGCGAAACAATAGAGCGATGCTGATCAAACTCACACACGGAGCCGAAATCAGCGGAACCGTCACGAATGATGCAGGCACGCCCATTGCTAGCGCAGAGGTTCTGCCTTTTTCGCTGGCAGGCAGCGCCGGGCGTCAGGAACCTGTTTTTACTTCCTCCGAAGGCGTTGTTGCCACGGATGCAAAGGGGCGATTTGTTCTGAGAAACGCCGCACCTGCTGAAACGCTGAAGATCGCGCACCCTGATTATGCCTTTGAGGTGATCCCGGACATCGTCCTCGAAGAAGGAGGCTCGAAGGATTTGGGGCGGATTGTATTGACTCGTGGAGGAACGACCGAGGGGTATTTATACGATTCCGAGGGCAAGCCTCAGCAAGGCGTGGCTCTCCGGGTTCGCAGCCATATCGGCTATTCAACATCCAACATTGAGTATGCAGCGGCATTCACAGATCCGAACGGCTACTTCAGCATGGCCCATCTTCCTGAGGCGTTGTGCTATGTGGTGCGGCGCCAACCGCATCCGCCTACAGGGTTCGTGTCTTGTACCGCGGTGCCTGTTAATAACAAGATCACTCGGCTCGAAAGCGGCAATGGTCCTAAGATAAGCGGGCGGCTCGTCACGCATGGAACACCGTTAAAACAAACACGGCTGGTACTTGAAAAAGGCAGTTCACGTTCAAGGGGTCTGTACAGTTATCAGGCGGATACCCTTGATGACGGCCGTTTTGTTCTGTTTGCCGGAAGGCCCGGGACATACAGTCTGTTCAGTGAAAGACGCACTAAATATGCGTCTTCAACAAGGATCAAGCTGCTGGACCTGACGATCGGCGCGGAGGACATCGATGCAGGGACAATACCCTCTGCAAACTCTTCGGCTCGTCTTCGGATAGAAGAACCCGCCGGCGGGCAGACTGTGATACGTTATGTCTATGTGAGGCACAATGATCCCGTTGAAGGTGACTGCGTATTCTGGCAAGACGAACCTAAACAAGAGGAAATGCCTTACGAGGTCGATCTTCCAGACCCCGGCCTCTATTATGCGATCGCTTGTTACGGCACGGGCTGGAGAGAATACCGCCAGGCATTTGAAGCGGCAGAACACGCCGATCCATTGGATGTTACGGTTTCTATCCCGGCAGGAAACGTGACGCTGACCGGCAAGCTTCCAGCCGGGATAGATCAGATCTGGTTTAGCAATAAGGATTGCACGCTCACAGGGCTCCTCTTTGACGATGAAAGCAAGAACGGGACTTATCGTGCCGAAGATCTCTTACCTGGAACGTATTATTTTGCGGCGAAATGGCCCTTTTTCACTGATAGTGTAGCGATCACAATTCCGAGCATACCTGAATATGAGGCGAGTTTAGACGGTAATCAACTTTGGGCAAATCTGAGAGAACGTGTTCATATCCATGTGTTCGATGAGAATGGGTTTCCCGCAGAGAATGCCGACATCTGGGTTGAAATCAGCGGCCATCGAATACTGCCTGCTTTTGCGGATCATTACTCCGCGGTCTTTTATGTGCCCTACGGACAAAGCATTATACATGCCGAAAGAAACGGGATGCGAACATCGAAGGTTCTCGACCTGGTAAGGGGTGATGCAGTCAGTACTTCAAGCGGCGAATGCATTGAAGCGTTTGTCCGGTTTGGCGCACAGGAAAACTGAACGTTTGCGCGAGCGAAATCAGGCGTCCGGAATGTACTGCGTTTCGTGTGTGTTTTTTTGCAGGGGAACGACGGCCCCGACTACACCAATGCCGTCCATCCGGGCTTGTCGTCATCGCTGTCGCAGGTCAGTGTCGGAGGAGGATCAAAGGTCCGCGATCCAGCAGTTGACCAGGATCAGCAGGTCGGCCATGTCCACCATTCCATCATCGTTGATGTCGGCCGGCAGAAGCTGTCCGGCGAATTGCCATTCATTGGCCAGCAAGGTGAAGTCATTAAAATCAATGGTTCCGATCGCATCGAGGTTGGCGGTTGGGCAGGTGCGCGTATCATCCAGGTAAAGGGTCATGACCTGGTCAGCCGTGAGAGCGGTATCGAAGATCTTGACATCGTCAATGGAACCGACCATCACGGCATCTCCAATATACAGGGGATCGGGCTGGCTGATGCTGCCGGTGCCGTCAGCGGCGGTTCCCTGGAGAATGCCATTGGCGTAAAGGCGGAGCACATTGGAGACCGTATCCCGAACGCCCACGACGTGGACCCATTCGCCCTTACAGAATGCGGCGGAAGGACGGCTGATCTCGGATTTGACTACGTTGTCATCGATGCAAAAACGGAAATGATTATCCGCGCTTGTTTTCTTATGATAGAACTCATAACGTTTGCCGTCGGTGATCGTGCCTTTGATGAGAATTTCCTCCTGGCCTTCTGCCATGGTGGTCGGCTGTTTCAACCAGAATGCGACGGACATATCCTGGTCGCCAAAGTCGATCGTGGGACTGCTCGGGACATAGACGCCGCCATCGGTGGCGCTGGCGTAGCTCAGGGCGCTGCCCAGCACGCCATTTGTCCATGCCGGCGGAACGGTCCCTTGCAGAGTGCCGGTGTTGCCGTTACCGGAAGAATCATACGCGGCCAGGCCGCTGCCTTCGTCCAGTCTCCAATATGCCGCCGGAGCACTGACGGGCGGCAGCAGCGGCGTCACGGCTAAAGCCGCCGCCGAAGCGTCGGTCTCGGCCAGCGTGAACGCATCGCGGGCTTTCACCGTGTAGGTGTACTCTGTATTGGGGCTCAGACCGGTATCCGTGTAAGAGGTACCTGATTGCCAGCCGGAATCATGCCCATTGCCCCCCGTGCACGTAAAAAAATACTGCGCGCCATTTCCGGCAACAGCCGAAGTTGCCTGCATGGCGATGGACTGCACTCCGGTCGCCGCAGGCGGAACGGCCCAGGTCATCGGGTTGGGGGAGATTGGACTTGCACTGGCTTGCCCGAGGACCAGCACACTGACATTGATCGTTGCGACGCTGCCGTCATTGACAGTGAAGTTGAAAGAGGCGAAACCACTGTGGCCTGCCAACGGTGTGAAACGCGCCGTTTTGCCGTCGGCCAGGAGTGACACCGTACCATTGACGGCGTCGGAAACGCTGTAGACCGCACTGGCGGCAAATCCCGCAGTGTACTTGGTCAGATCGACATCAACCGTCGTATCTGTCGGGGTCGAGGCATGGGGTCTGCCGAGCCAATCGATATACTCTTCAAGATTGGTGACACCATCGCCATCGTGATCACCGTTGTTGCTGGCCTGTGTAACGCTAGTGCCGATCGCCAGTTCAAAATAGTTCGGCATGCCGTCGCCGTCAGTATCGACGGGGGTCGACTGGCCGCCCAGCGTGCCAAAACCTGAATTGGAAATCCCCGGCAGGTCGGATTGCCGCTCGATAATTCGCCGGGTCTGATTCTTTACATCGGAGATCAGCAGCGTATCGACTTCGTCACGCTCCCACGGCGTGGCGCCGGCCAGTGACAGCACCAGTTTGTAGGCGGTCAGGGCGTCCTGCGTGACAACCTGGGGAGCGGCCGCATAGCGCGTCGGCATCTTCTCGACCGAGCCGGAGATAACGCCGTAGCCTTTGTCCGTGCCGTCCAGGATGCCGTCGGTGTCAAAGTCCGTCAGCGTCTGGTTGAGCCACATGTGATACGTCGGGTTTCCACTGATGTCAACCTGGGCGCTGGTGAACGCCCGGTTTTGGCCGCTCGCGCCCGAAATAAAATAGCATCGGTCAACGTTGGCCCAATGCGTTCCGCTGTCCGCATCGGCAGCAATGAAGGGAATGTCCCAGTCAAAGATGACATTGTTCACCCAATCCAGCAGGCCGTCGCGAGATTTCGGATTTCGCGTGTGGTTGTGCGCCCATAGCGTATGATGCACGGTGGTATTGTTGGCATAAAGCAGCGAGCCGCAAGAATGCGTCTGCAAGCCCCAGGCGTTGATCGTCCACTGAACGGTCGTAGATGCCGGCTTGTCCATGGAGTTGTTCTCGTCCGTGCTGAACTGGATGCTGCAGTGGTCAACGATGCAGCCGCCGACGTAATTATTGATATTGAGCGCATCGGAAGCGGAACTGGCCTTGCCGGGGCGGAAACGCATGTGACGAATGATAATATTGTCGGCGCCGATCGAACAGCCGGCCCCTTTGACGCCGATCCCGCCGGGAGCGGTCTGGCCGGCGATGGTCATATTCGTGCCGGTAAAACCGAGCTTGCTGCTGATGTTGATGTAACCGCCGACGTCAAATACAATCGTTACATTGGACATTGAACCCGCGTTGCGGAGCGAACCGGCGCCTGAATCGTTGAGATTCGTGACATGATAAACGGTTCCGCCGCGTCCTCCGGTGACGGCCTGGCCAAAGCCTTCAGCCTCTTCGAATGCCGCAGCCGGCCGACTTAGCAGCGAAGAACCAGCCAGCAGCAATACAACCAAAAAGTTCCTTCTCAGACTGAACATTTCTTCCCCTTATTTTTAAATCTAAGCGACTTACCCCATCCACATATCGACGTTGCGGATCGTGTGCCTTATTAAAGACTATATGAGCTGACTGGCCCATTTATCGCCAAATTTGTGTAAAAATTCAGTTTTTTCCGCGAAAAAAATGGCAGCAACGGCTTTGACCCTTAACGGCGCCGGCAAATCGCGCATGTGGCGTATTCAGCGATTATTCGAGCATCACTTCTTCGAGGGCAGCGGGAGTCAGCCCGGTTTTGCCGGGGAGAAGGTCGCATTCATAAGCACCCGCCAAAAGTCCTAAAAACGCAATTACGTCATCGCGGCTGCTGCCTGTCGCGGCAACAAATTGGTCCACGAAAGAACGTGCATGTTTTGCGGCAGCCTCTGTCTGCGGGTCTTTCCAGGCTTCATGCTGATACCGCTTGTTGAGGCCCAGGACAGTGGCTCCGACCTCAATGCAGTAAGCGTCGTCCTCGGTCATGCGGTTGTCTTTTTTAACCAGCATGCCGGAGACGCCGGAAAGCACATCCGTAACAATGGGCAAGCTGAAGTCTTTATTTTGGGCGGACCATTCGTCCATTGTCGGGATGACGCCCTGGAAATCCCGGTCAGCGGCATGTTGTCTGCCGTAAGCTGCGATCGCTTTTGGAATTGACGCAAGAAGCGTCGGATTGCCCTCAAAGATCGGCCTCGCTCGGTAGCCGACAAACTCATCTAACTTGTGGTTCCACTCTTTGTTGTATCGCTCCATGATAAGGACGTGCGCGCGGTAATCCGTCGTCGAACCTACGTTAATCGCCCTGAAGTACTTGTCACCCACAAGGCCGCCAACGATGAAGCGATCCGGAGCAGGCGTAGTCTTGACATGGGTGTGGCCTGAAACCCAATAGTTGGTTCCGCTTTTAGTCAGGAGAGGTTCGAGATTCTGATTCAGCGTTTTGGAAAAGGTAGGAATGCTGAACGCCTGCTCGGTGGCGCTCCAGGTAAGGTTTGTCACACTCAAAGGAACCTGGCCGGGTTTGGCAAAGGTGATGCGATCAAGGTGGTCCTTGGGATAATGAGAGGCCAGCAGGCGAAATTGCGGCGAGGACGATTGCGAGAACTTCCCAAGGTAACCGGTTTGCGACGGTTTTGCCGGTTTGTCCTTGAAGGATACCGCGCCGATGACGCCATAGAAACCGAAATCGGCGATCTCGGACCAATCGGGAGAATCCACGTAATCGGACGAATCGAGCAGGTAGATCTCCAGGGACGGTTTCCCCGCTTCGGAATAGGTCAGAACGCCGCTAAGATACAAACCGGTATCGTGATCGAGGTCTTTGTTTGAGTCCAAGGCATCGCCATTGTCAACGTATTTGAAACGGGTGTTTCCGGCGAGACGATCGTTGTCACGGTTGAAGCGGCTGAATCTTTTCAGCACCTCGTATTTGGTCAATGCCGGGTTGTCAGGGCGGCCAATTTGGTTTAGAAGTGCAAAGCGTGTTCCGGGTGTCACGATGTTGCCGGCCCCGAGATAATCGTGGTTTCCAATGACCACAAAGATGGGGATCCCGGCCTTTTGACGATATTCAGAAAGGATCGATAAGGTCAAATCAATTTCATCGGCTCCTCCGCTGTTGGCCGCGTCACCCAGATAGAGAATGACATCAACGGCCGACTTGGCGCCGCCGGAATCCTGCGTCAGCTTATTGAGCGCTATCCGCAGCATTTCCGGGGCAAGAAAACACTCCAAGGCAGGCGGCCGAATACTGACGCTGACGAGAGCATCGGCAAATTTGCTGCGGTAGTGAAAGTTGGAAAAGCCGTTTTGGGATGTAATCTGGCTGTCCGCCAGCAGGCCGATCTTGAGTGGAAATGCTGCCGCCCGTTTTTGGGTTGAGCGGAAAAACAGGCACAAGCCATGAACTGCAAAGCGAGCAAATACATCAATGTTCTCATCAGGGACTCTTTTTAATCGTCACCGATCAGGGTCATTAAGCAACCGCTCACGCATGCGAATCGATCTTCATGATGCTGATATATTATGCAGGCATTTTGGCTCCGTCAAGGTTATTTGCGGCCAAAGATGCACAGCGCCAAAACAAAGGCACAAAGCCTGTTAGAAACCGTTGGTGTAGTCGGGTTTGCCGTCGTCGCTGTCATAGGTCAATGCATCCGGGGGCGTCGTCTCAGAAAGCACGATGCGCTCGATGAATTCGGCCTTTTTCGTGTGGCTGTCCACGGTAACAAGAATGCCGTGGATCTTGACGTCGCCGGAGGCAATCTCGAATGGATAAGGCATTTGGGTGCGAAACGCGCGGATGACACTTTCGGACGATCTGCCAAGGACGGAATCCATGGGTCCGGTCATGCCGATGTCGGTGATGTAGGCGGTGCCGCCGGCGAAGATCTGTTCGTCGGCGGTCATGACATGCGTGTGGCTGCCGAACACACAACTGACCCTGCCGTCTAGATACCGCCCCAGGGCCATCTTCTCGCTGGTCGCTTCGGCGTGTACTTCGACAAATACAAGATCAGCCTCGCTGCGAAGCTTGCTGAGGAGTGAATCGATCCGTGCGTACGGGCAATCGGCAGGTTTCATAAAGATCCGGCCGATAAGAGTTACGACGGCAACCGTGACTCCTTTGGAGGTTGTGAAAATCGCGTAATCCTTGCCGGCGGCATAGGGGGAAAGATTGGCCGGGCGGACGATGTTGCTTTGATTTTCAAGAACCGGGATGATCTCTTTCTTGCGAAAGCAATGGTCTCCAAGCGTCACCAGGTTGACGCCGTAGCGGCAGAGTTTCTCGTAGATCTGCTGCGTCATGCCGGAACCACCGGCAGAATTTTCCGCGTTGGCGATCACGCAGTCGATAGTCTGTTCCCTGATAAACGCATGCAACTGCTCGGCCAGAATGCGTCTGCCGGGGCGACCGACGATATCTCCAATACAAAAGACCTTGACTTTCATTGCTTATTATAAAGCCTTCAGCCCCTTGAAGGGACCGAAGGCTTTCTCCTGGTACTTAGCGGGCATATTCCACGCATCGCACTTCGCGCAGCAGCGTGACCTTGATCTCGCCGGGATACGTCATCTCTTCTTCGATCTTCTTGGCGATGTCACGCGCTGTCTTCAGCGCGATTTCGTCGTTCACCTTTTCGGCATCGACGATCACACGCACCTCACGCCCTGCCTGGATCGCATAGCAATTGTCCACGCCCTCAAAACCCTGGGCAATTTCTTCGAGTTTCTCGAGGCGTTTGATGTAGCGTTCGAGGGTCTCGCGACGAGCGCCAGGCCGTGAGGCGCTGATCGCGTCGGCGGCGGCTATCAACGGGGTGTAATAATTGTCGGCAACCACGTCGCCATGGTGAGCCTCAACGGCATTGACGATGATATTGGATTCCTTGAAGCGTCGCAGGAAATTGGCGCCGATGGCGGGGTGACCGCCTTCGATCTCTCGATCCATCGCTTTGCCGATATCATGCAGGAGCCCGGCACGTTTGGCAATGGAACCATCCAACCCTAGTTCATCGGCCATAACCTGGGCAAGAAAAGCGACCTCGACGCTATGCCGAAGCACATTCTGTCCGTAACTTGTTCTGTAATGCAGCGCCCCGAGCATGCCAACGATCTTGTTATTCAACCCTCTGACATCGACTTCCTCGGCAGCCTCCTTGCCGATCTGGATGACGCGGGCGTGCACGTCCTTCTTGGTCTGAATGACGATTTCTTCGATCCTTGTCGGGTGTATGCGGCCATCCTGGATGAGCCTTTCCATGCTCAAGCGGGCCACTTCGCGGCGAATGGGATTAAAGCCGCTGACCACGATAACGCCGGGCGTGTCATCGACGATCACATCGACACCTGTCGCCTTTTCAAAGGCGCGAATATTCCGTCCTTCGCGGCCAATGATCCGGCCCTTCATGTCATCGCTGGGAATATCGACCATTGAAACGCTGACTTCACAGGTCTGTTCGGCCGCATAACGCTGGATGGCCAGGTTGATGATCTCTTTGGCCTTTTCCTCGGCGGCTTCTTCGCTTTGCGAGATCTTGCGCTGGATCAATTGGTTCATCTCACGGTCGCATTCGTCCTCCAGCCTGCTGAGCAGCAGTTCCTTCGCCTGCTCCATATCCAATGACGTGATCTTGAGGAGTTGATTCTTTTGCTGCGTAACAAGATTCGCCAACTCTTTATTGCGCGTATTGTGAGTGTTGATTTGGCGATCCAGTTCTCTTTCTTTGTTGTTTAATTGGCGTTCCTGCTGCTGCAATTTCTCCGTCTGACGTTCGCAAACGTCCTGCCGTTTAGTCAATTCAAGTTCCTGTTTACGCAGCTCGTTTTCCTTGGTGTTGATCTCCGTCGCAAACGCCTCCCGCTTCTTCATTGTTTCGCTGGCGGCGTCAAGGCGAGCTTCCTTGATGATCGTCTCGGCCTGTTTTTTGGCCGCTTCTATACGATTGGCATTCTCCTCTTCGACTGCTTTGAGACGTGATTTGGCTACAAAGCGCTGTATGACAAAGATCAGTAAAGCGCCCACGATTCCACTCAGCACGACTGCCGCCAACAGCGTACCTGCTCCCACTTGTGCTAGAATTTCCATAGTTTGTACCTTTCCAAGTTCGCAAAACGTTTATGGCTTGCAGAAAGGTACTTGCGCGGGTAAAAGCAGACATGAAAGTAGAAATCAGGTATTCTTAGAGCAGTATTCGCTCCAAAAAGGAACTCCGCTCTACAGCTTCCTTCCGGCAGATCGGTATTGGCCCGATGCCCTCGATTAAAGCTGGTTTCACATCCTCGTCCTTGAATTGACAGGATGGTACAGAATATATCACCTAAAATCCCTTTCATCAATTCATTGGCTTATTCAAACGTTGGACTTGGCAATTCTCCCATGAATTTATCGCCTTTCGCCCTGCCGAATAATGCCAATGCTTTTGAAGCTTCACTCGCAACCTGCCCTCTGCAAGTTGAGACTATCAGCGTAGGCTCTCATCCCACGCTAATCATAACACTTACAGCCATTAAGCCGTACCCTTATAATACAATTTTGCCTTTTAGGGTCAAGAGAATTCTATAAATCTATAGTACATTAAAAGAGGACTTGAGACATGTACAAAATGGGATTAAATTTTTCGTTTGCCCTGCTAAACACGCGACAAATTTGAACCGACATAAACAGTGCAAATCAATGGACTAAACTGTAACGGAGGCATTTCAGGACCTTAGAGGTTTATTTATATATGCGAAAAAAAGATGTTCTTACGACTGGTCAGGTTGCCGGTATCTGCAACGTAGCACCTCGAACGGTCTCGAAATGGTTTGATTCCGGACAATTAAAGGGTTACAAAATCCCGGGCTCAAAGGACCGCAGGATCCCTTACGCCGAACTGATCCGCTTTCTAAAACTCCATGACATGCCGCTGCCTAAGGATAGCAATGGGCGCTTAAAGATTTTATTGATCGATTATAGGCCCAACCGCAATTTGGCGCAATCGCTTCAGGCGCATGGAGATTTCGACGTGCAATGTGCCGAGAATATCTTCGAAGCCGGCCTTTTAGCGCTGAAGTTTTCGCCCAACGTCATCCTGATCGATTTGATGAACAACCAGGTCGATGCCCGCCAGATATGTACGTATATCCAAAAGACCGATGAACTTCAGGGATGCGCGACGATCGCTTTGGCGGGCGGACTAAACCAAAAAGAGGCCGCAAGTCTGCTTGCCTATCACTTTGACGCAATCATTACCGATCCATCCGATATTCCCGCGATGATCGCTGCCATCGAGAATGCGTGCCTGCAGACTAGTTAGTCGGGGCCGGTGCACGTTTGACAAACATGCTGCCGGGCAATTGCCTGACGCAGCCTTTCAACTGTAACTGAATCAAGACCGCATGGACCTTGCCGGCATTCAATTGGGTCGATCCGATGATCTCTTCCAGGTGAATGGGGTCTGAATTCACTACCGCAAGGACATTTCTCTCTTCCAAAGAGAATTTTGACTGAAGTTGGTCAAACAGCCCTGCCTGCACCTGCTCGACAGTTTCCTGCGAGCGATCAGAGACATGCTGCTTGATGCCCTGGCCAATATGGCCCAACGCATCCATCACATCTTCGATGCCGTCGATCAGCCTGGCCCCTTCTTTGATCAGTTTGTGACATCCGGTGCTGCCGGGCGAATCGATCCTGCCGGGAATTGCCATGACTTCGCGGTTGTTTTCCAAAGCGGCCTGTGCCGAGATCAAGGCGCCGCTGCGGAGTGTCGCTTCTATTACCAATACGCCGAGAGACAGTCCCGCTATAATCCTATTGCGGCCGGGAAAGTTCTCTGAAAGCGGTTCATACGCAAGCGGCAGTTCACTGACGACCGCGCCGTTCTCAGTGATCTGACGGAAGAGCTTTTCATTTTCCGGCGGAAAGACCCTTGCCAACCCGCACCCCTGCACAGCGATCGTTCGCCCTTTTGCGGCCAGAGCTCCCTGATGCGCCGCCGAATCGATACCCCGAGCCAGACCGCTGACAATCGTAAAACCGGATGCCGCCAGCAGATGCGCAAAACGATTTGCCTGCTCGGAACCATAGTGACTGCATTGTCTGCTGCCGACGATGGCTAATGCGAGGTTATCCGCCCTTTCCAGGACGCCTTTGACATACAGTACCGGCGGCGGATCATAGATGGCCTTGAGCGGGGGCGGATAGCGGTTGTCGTTCAGATGAATGATAGAGATGCCCAGCTTGTCCGCGAAAGCAAGTTCTTTTTGGGCATCGAAGGAATCGCACGAGCGAGCGATCCGTTCAGCCGTTCTTTGGCCAATCCCTTCGGTCCGCGTTAACTCAGCGATCGACGCGCCAAGGATCCGCTCGACCGTTCCATGGCTTTCCAATAAACGTTTGAACAGAATCGGCCCAATGCCTTCGGCGCGGATCAGTTTGAGCCACAGAGCAATACCCGGGGAATGTGCGTTTTCGTTCGTGATCGTCTCGTCCTTTTCCATCACTGTACCGGCGCCATTGGCGGCTGTCAAGCCTGCAGAAGCGCCAGGAGTTCCTCGGGATGCCGAATGAAGACCGTTGCGCCTGCCGCCTCAAGCTGCTCCTGGGAGCGATAGCCCCAAAGACAGGCGGCGCATCGAACTTGCGCGGCGATGGCGGTCCGGACATCGACATCGCTATCGCCGACATAAAGAACGCTGTCCTTATGCAGGCCCCAATGTTCGATAATGCCCCACGTGGTCTGGGGATCGGGCTTCACTTTGCGTCCTGAGGCCAGGCCGACAATAGGGTCAAACAGCTCTTTTCCGAACAGATGGTGGACGATCTTTTCGGCAGGCTCTTGATTCTTGTTGGTCAAGACACCCAATTGAATATTCTGCGCGCGCAGCCTGACAAGCGTGCTGTTCATCCCCGCAAAAGCCATGGTCTTGTCCAGACAAATCTCTGCATAGCGGCTGACCATCAGATCCATAAGCTGCGGGTGCAATTCCTGCCGGTCCGCCGGAAGCGCCTGGCTGGCGAAGTTCTTTAAGCCGCTGCCGACCATTTGACGGCATTGTTCGATGGACAGCGTCGGACAGCCGAGCTGAGTCAGAGCGTAATTCATCGAATCGGTCAAATCCTCGATCGTGTCGGCAAGTGTGCCGTCCAAGTCAAACAGAATCCCTTTTATCATTTCAAAGTCTCTTTGACACAAATGTATTTATTTTACGCTTGCATTATTGACATTTTTATACTATATTAGACTCCGTCTTCCAACTGAGATTTGCGTGAAAATACAGCTTTTTAGCTCTCGGATGCAGAAATTCTCATAAAGCTAAAAGGAGATAGCGCCATGCAAGTAAATCTTATCCTTTTCAAGAAGAACGGCCCCCCTGACGTTTTTACACTTCCCAGCACGGTTACTTTTCTTGGAAGACGCGAAGATTGCGATTTCTGCATTCCCCTGAATTCGGTATCGCGCAAGCATTGCGAGATCAACTTAGACCAGGGCAAGGCGATGGTGCGCGACCTTAAGAGCCGCAATGGAACGATTATCAACGGCAAACCCGTTCAAGAGGCATTGCTCAAGGCGGGTGACATTCTGCGGATCGGTCCGGTGGAATTGCTGGTTCAGATCGACGGGCAGCCGTCGGACTTCTCGCCATATCTTCCGCAAAGCCCTTCGGCGACGGAGTCCGGCACCGTTTCCAAGGATGAAACGCAGGAAGCGGATTTCAATATTGAGCAGGATATTGCGGATTTCGACCCGGGCCGCAGCCAGACGGTGGATTTTGACCGGGGACTGAACGGTTTTGACCTGGAAGACAACCTGGACCTGGATACCGAGATCTCGAATCCCTGAACAAGTGATTGCCAGCAGCGGCCGGTGCGGATATATTGGCCCGCATGGATAAGGATCTAAAAACGAAAACGCCGGACGAATTGCGCGAGCTGGCCGGTTCATGCGGGCAAAAACCTTTTGCCGGCGATTATCTCTTTTCGTTTATCCATCAGAAGGATGCGCGATCGATCGCGGACGTTACCCCCCTTTCTAAAGCCTTTCGAGAAACACTGACCCGGCAGGGATACTTCATCTCACGTCTTTCGATCTCACAGCAGCACGACGATCCGGACGGAACCATCAAATTCGTTTTTGAACTCGGGGAAAAATCGTGCATCGAGTCGGTGCTGCTGAAGGATGAGGGTCGGCAGACGCTTTGTTTATCCACGCAGGCGGGATGCCGGATGCGATGCAGGATATGCGCGACCGGACAACTTCGGTTTGAACGCGACCTGACGCCGGCGGAGATCGTGGACCAGGTATATTGCGCGGCGCAGGCCGCGGGCCGAATCGACAACGTCGTCTATATGGGGATGGGCGAGCCGCTGGACAATTTCGCGAATGCAATGCGTTCGATCGAGCTTCTGCACTGCGAGTCCGGCCGGAATATTGGCATCCGGCATATCACGGTTAGCACGTGCGGGCTGCCGGACGGCATCCGGCAATTGGCCGTTCACCCGCTTTTGCCAAGGCTGGCGGTTTCGCTGCATGCGCCGACAGACGCAGCCCGAAAAAAGATCATGCCTTCGGCGGCGAAGCATTCATTGCACGATATACTGGCCGCGCTGAAGTTTTACCAGCAACAGACAGGCAAACGGTTCACAATCGAATACTGCATGATCGCGGGCTTAAACGATACGGCGGAGCAGGCCCGGCTGCTTGTCAATCTTCTTAAGCCGTTCAAGGTAAACGTGAACCTGATCGAACTGAACCCCTACCCGGGCTGTCCATTCAGCGCCAGTTCACCCGAACAGATGCGGCAATTTGCCAACATTCTAAATCATGCGAATATCGAGACGGTAATCCGGTTTCGGCGCGGCCGGAGCATTAAGGCCGCGTGCGGACAACTCGGCGCGACACGATTGCCAAAATAGCTAAGCTACCCGACAATTCCGTTGTCATCGATATCTTCTCCGAATTTCTCCTCCAGTTTAATAATCAGATTGCGAAGCAGACACTGGGTCTTAAAAAGGTCTTTCTCCAGATACTGGACTTTCGTCTCGAGTGTTTGGGCATGATTGGAATGTTCGGTCAATTGACTTTGCTGCAGCAAATCCCAAAAGAACCCCATGTTATCTCCTCATCATTTTATGGCTTACGGTTGCGATACAGCGAAGGATCGATAGCCGCCGCCATTTGTTCAACATCCAAGCCGCCATCCAGGAACCGGCTGATCTTTTCGCACTCGGCCGACGGGTTGTTGATCATGTCGCGGTAGTTCACATAGAGCACCTTGCAGTTGGGCCTGGAGGCGAGCCATTTAGCGCACTTGTCTAATTCGGCCGTGAACAACGCAGCCATCTGATCATCGGAAACGGACGCATTGACCTTGCCGGAACGTTCGAGCATCTTCTTCTGTGACGCCAGGACCTCGGCCATGTCGCGCTGCATGAAAAGGATGCGGTACTCATAATCGCTGGGAAGATCGTATAATAAGCGATAGACCATTTTTACCGCTTTTCCGGCGGCGCCGGGCAGCCACGAGACATCCTGTTTCAATTTCTTGACGGGCTCAAATTCGTAATAGCCGCGCGGGTTGTCTTCGTCGGCGGTTCGGATGTTGTCGATGATCGGCTCGATGCCGCCGGCATGCAGCGCTTTCATCATCATTGACGTTCCGGAACGCGGCAGGCCGGAAACGATTATCATATAAGGTCGTTTTTGCATAGCGTCTCGTGTTATGGAAAACAGACAATAATATACGAATAAGGCCTCTATTTCAAGCATTTTACAGGTAATACGGAATAATAAAGCCTTGAAAAAGACCGCCCTTTTCGATACGATAAGAGTTTGGCTTTTTTGAGGAAGAATGGGAACCAATGAAAACGTATGAACAGATCAATGACCGTATTTCCTCGGGCAAAGCGGTTGTCCTGACGGCCGACGAAATCATGGATTACGTCGATAAGAAAGGGCTCGCGGCGGCTGCGCAAGAAGTAGATGTCGTGACAACAGCAACATTTGGGCCGATGTGCTCGTCCGGCTGCTTTCTTAACTTCGGGCATTCAAAGCCGAAGATCCGCATCTCGGAGGCTTGGGTGCAGGACGTCCTTGTGTATAGCGGGGTGGCGGCGGTGGATGTTTACCTGGGCGCGACCCAGCTTCGGCATGGGGACCCCGCCAATATGTATTACCCCGGCGAATTCCGCTATGGCGGCGGGCACGTCATCGAAGACCTGGTCGCGGGCAAGAGCTTGCAGCTATTTGCCCTTTCGTATGGGACCGATTGCTATCCGCTGAGGGAACTGCGAACGTACTTTACGATCAAGGACCTCAACCAGGCCATCATGGTCAACCCGCGCAACTGTTATCAAAATTACAATGTCGCGATCAACAGGTCCGATCGGACGATCTACACGTACATGGGCCGGCTTGAGCCGAATATGAAGAATGCCAATTACTGCTCGGCGGGGCAGCTGTCGCCATTGCTGAACGATCCGCTTTACGAGACCATCGGCGTGGGGACGCGCGTGTGGCTTGCGGGAGCGCAGGGACACGTCTATGCGGAAGGCACACAACACGCCGGCTTGTGCGAAAGGACGGCCGATGGCATTCCCACGGGAGGCGCCGGCACGCTTGCGCTGACGGCTGATATGAAACAGATGAGAGCGGAGTTTGTGCGCGGTGTGAGTCTGCGCGGATACGGCGTTTCGCTGGCGCTGGGCGTCGGCGTACCGATCCCCATCCTGAATGAGCGAATCCTCAAATATACCTGTGTGCGGGACAGGGATATTCCGGCGCCCCTCATTGATTACGGCAGCGACTATCCGCAAAACACGGGCAAAGTGATCGCCAGAACCAACTACGAAGAACTCCGCCGGGGCGAGATAACGATCGGCGGCAAAACGGTCGAAGTCGGCTCGTTATCTTCTTATTACAAGGCGCTGGAAATCGCCAACCTGCTGGCCGATGAGATCCGCCGCGGCGATTTCCTGCTCGCGCAGCCCAGTGCGCCGCTCCGTGCGGATACAAAGATGAAACCCCTTGTACGAAGGGAACCTTCATAATGGAAATGATCACCCAAAAGTTAATGTTCTATTTTCCGAAGTGTGAATGCGAAAAGCCGATCATCTATCACCTGGTGAAGGATCATGGCTTGATCGTGAATGTCTTTCGTGCCAAGGTTACGCCGGAAGAAGAAGGCTACCTGGTGCTGGATGTGACCGGGACGCCCGAGCAGATCCAGTCCGGCATTGATTTTGTAAAGACGTTTCGTGTGACCGTGAATTACTCAGGCAAAGGCGTGACCTGGGAAGAGCAGCGCTGTACACATTGCGGATATTGTGTTCCTTACTGCCCTACCGAGGCTCTCCGGCTGGACAATCCGGCCACGCGGCGGGTCATTTTTGACGAATCCAAATGCATCGAGTGCCTGGCGTGCATTCGTGTCTGTCCGTTCGGCGCTTGTGCGTCTGTTTTTTAACGAAGCGGTTCAATTCTTATGGATGCTTCACCCACTCGCACTTATCGAACATTCGTCCACAAAGAGGCGGTCGTTCGCATAAGCTGCAGCCATTATGAAACGGTTACGGCGGAGATCATCCGGCAGCGGCGAATCCTTGAGGACTATATACACAGGCATCCTGCGTTTCACAAATCCCTTGTACCGATCGAGCCGCTGGAGAACTGTCCGGAAGTGGGCTTGCGGATGGCCCGCGCGGCGGCGCAAGTCGGCGTCGGGCCAATGGCCGCGGTCGCCGGCGCGATGGCGCAAATGGCCGCAGAGGCCGCTCTAAAGGCCGGGGCCAATGAAGCAATCATCGATAACGGCGGCGACATCTTTTTAAAGTTATCGTCGCCGGCCACGATCGGCATCTACTCCGGCCCTGATGAGAAACTGAGTCGTCTGGCGTTTCATATTCAACCGCAGGACACGCCGCTATCCATCTGCTCGTCTTCAGGCAAGATGGGGCATTCGCTGAGCCTGGGCCTGTGCGACCTGGCGGTGATCGCGGCCCGCGATGCGGCACTGGCGGATGCGGCAGCGACGCTGGCGGCGAACCTGGTGCGAAAGAAGGAAGATGTCACCGAAGCAATGAACAAGATAATGGAGATCCCGGGGCTTGGCGGCGTCCTGATCATTAAGGACCAATACGTCGGGCTTGCCGGAAAGCTGCCGCCTTTGGTCAAGAGCCAGAAAGGCCCGAATCCCTTCTATGCCTGATTTCTCTTGCCAGACGTTCCACCGTTGAGTATAGTGAATCCACGTTTGCGTCCGTAGCTCAATTGGACAGAGCATCGGTCTTCGGAACCGAGGGTTGGGGGTTCGAGTCCCTCCGGGCACGATTCTTCTAACTCCCCTCAAATAAACGCGTTACAAATTTTTCGTCCGCGCAATTTTACAGGACGAAAAGCGCATTGCAACTTGAATTGTAACTTTTGCAGCCGGTGTAAATACAAGTACTTACGATCTTTGCGCCAACC
>JAJFTK010000074.1 GCA_021372945.1 Planctomycetaceae bacterium
TCATCGTCCCAATTCAAAAGCGGCGATTCGTCTATCTCTTTCAAATATTCCTTGATCGTTACATCAAAGGCCATACAGTTTACTCCTGTCGTTTAAGGTCTTTCCTAACAGAACAGGCCCGCTATTATCGGGCTTACAGGGCCTGCGGATATTTCCTCAACCCTGCATCACTGTATCGGCCTTATCGCGCCTGCGGTTAATCCCGTTCAAACTTAAATTCCCAGCGGGAAGCGTATTCCCAGTGGGAAGCCTAAGCGCTCCGATAGCACTCGCGCCCGGCATTCGCGACCAGGTCGCTCACGCTCCATGCCGGGATAAAAAAACAGGCCGTTCCCTTGGGAGACGGCCTGTTATCTACAATCTACAATCTACGATTTACAATTTACTGATTCGCCCCATGCTGTCCCGGCATGGGGATATTCAGGTTATCCGGCATCAGCGAACCATCCAGTCCGCCGCGGCGGGCCTGGGTCTCTTTCTCCGGCTCGGCAGGCTGCTCGACGTAACCGGCCTTGGCCTCTTCGGCCGCGGCCTTGTCCTCGGCGGCCCACTGCACGCGGCGAAGGCTCAGACCGATCTTGCGCGAATCGGTATCGACCCGCAGGATCTTCACTTCCACCTCGTCGCCGATCTTGACCACGTCCTGCGGCGACTCGACCTTGTGGTCGCTCAGCTCGGAGATATGCAGCAGACCTTCCAGGTCCGGCTCCAGTTCTACGAACACGCCGAAGTTGGTCAGCTTGGTGACATGGCCGCGAAAGATCTGGCCGGGGATGTACTTCTCGGGGATCGCGCGGACCCACGGGTCCTCCGTGAGCTGTTTGACGCCCAGCGAAACGCGGTGCTTTTCTTCATCGACTTCCAGCACCACGCACTTGACTTCCTGGCCCTTCTGAAGGGCCTCGCCCGGATGGTTGTATTTCTTGGTCCAGCTCAGATCCGAGATATGGATCAGGCCATCGACGCCCGGCTCGATCTCGACGAACGCGCCGTAGTTGGTCAGGCTGGTGACCTTGGTCGTTACGATCGTTCCCGGAGGATACTTCTGGCCGGCGATGCTCCACGGGTTCTGCTCAAGCTGCTTGAGGCCAAGCGAGATCTCCTGCTTGTCCTTGTTCACGTCCAGGACCATCACTTCCACTTCCTGGCTCAGCGTGAGGATGTCGCCGGGATGGCCGACACGTTTGGTCCAGCTCATCTCGCTGATATGGATCAGGCCTTCGATGCCTTCTTCCAGGCGGACGAACGCGCCATAGTTCATGATGTTGACGACCGTGCCCTTGACCTTGCTGCCGATCGGGTAGTGCTGTGCGACGCTTTCCCACGGGCTTGGCGTCTTTTGCTTGAGGCCCAGCGAGATCTTCTCGTTGGTCTTATCGACCCCGATGACCATGCATTCGATCTCCTGATCGAGCTGCACCATCTCGGACGGGTGCGAAATGCGGCCCCAGCTCAGGTCTGAAATATGCAGCAGGCCGTCCAGGCCGCCCAAATCGACGAACACGCCGAAATCGGCGATGTTCTTGACCACGCCCTTGCGGATCTGGCCCACCTGGATCTCGGCCAGGATGCGTTCTTTGCTCGCCTGGCGGTCTTCTTCGATGAGTTTGCGCCGCGAGACGACGATATTATGATTATCGGTGTCGATCTTGAGGATCTTGCACTCGATCTCGGTGCCGATGAAGCGGCTGATGTCGCCGGGCTTGCGGATATCGACCTGCGAAGCCGGCAGGAACACCGGCACGCCGATATCGACGAGCAGGCCGCCCTTGATGCGACGGCTGACGATGCCCTTGACCACGTCGCCTTCCTTGTTGCTGCTGATGACGCGCTCCCAGCCGCGGATGCGGTCGGCCTTGCGCTTGCTCAGGAGGATGCCGCTCTCGGCGTCCATCTCTTCCAGCAGGACTTCGATTTCCTTGCCGGGTACGATTTCGGACGGGTCATCGAACTCGGATGACTCGACCATGCCTTCGCTCTTGAGGCCCAGTTCCACGACCACGTCGTTGCCGACCACGCCCACGATCTTGCCTTTGACGATCGTGCCGGGAACGAGCGCTTCGACTTTCTTTTCCAGTTCTTCTGCGAGGATGCGTCTGTGTTCGTCGGTGAAAAGATCGCTGACTTCCTGCTCGATCGTATCCTCCGAAAGACCGAGCTTGTTGATGAGATTCTTGTTAACCATATAAAATTCTCCTGTGGCGTCTGTTTCTACAGCCCGCGGCGCCCCACATTCACGCCGCTTGCCGATTAACCATTCTTAAAAAGAAGGTTTATAAAACAAAGAGTGCTTTGGCTACGCCGCCAAAGCCTCATCCATCCCTGGTACCGCCGGCATCTTGCCGGCTTTATTTAGCTCTCCCCCTGCAAAGGGGGAGTACCCGCCGTAGGCGGGGAAGGGGGTATTAGTTCTTATACTCCCGTAAATTCTTTACGAATTCCTCGATCACCTTATCCGGCGTGCTCGCTCCGGCGGTCACTCCCGCCGTCTTTTTGCCGGAAAGGGTCTTTTTATCAAGTTCCGCCCAGTTTTGCAAGTGATAAGTCTCGGGATTGTGCTTTTTGCACAATTCCGCCAGTTTTCGGGTGTTGGCGCTGTGCAGACCGCCCAACACAAACATGATATCGACCTGCCGACACAGCTTGACGGCCGCCTGCTGCCGCTCCATTGTTTCACGACAAAGTGTATTTATTATCTTCATTTCTGAAAAGCCGTGCCGTGCGATCGCCGCCACCATCTGAGCAAAATGGTCCGGGCTCTGCGTTGTCTGGCAGATGATGCCTATCTTCTTGCGCAGACTTAGCTTATCTAAATCCGCCTCGGACCCAATGACCTCAACATCCTGGGCGTAGCCGACGACGGCCTTAACTTCGGGATGTCCGGCATCGCCAATCATGAGGACCTTGTAGCCCTCCTCATTGAGCTGGCTGGCGATCTTCTGGACCCGCCGGACCAGCACGCACGTGGCGTCGACGATCTTAAGCCCCTTGGCCTTGATTTTTTCGAATTCCTCCAGCGTTGCCCCGTGCGAGCGAATCAATACGGTCCCCGAATTGATGGCGTCAATGGAATCGACCGTCTCCAGCCCTGCCGCCGAAAGCTGCTTGACCACATCCTCATTATGGATAATGTGCCCCAGGCTCGAGACCTTTGTATCCGTCTCCAGCGTCTGCCGGGCAAGATTGATCGCATTGCGAACCCCCGGGCAAAACCCGCATTTTTCGGCCACCAGTACTTTCATAATCGCTGTTTACGAGCCCCTTCTCTCAATGTTCTTGATGCCTTCAAGCTCTCGAATAGTCTGCTGGTCTTTATCCCTGTTCATGGCTTTTTTGGACGTTATCAAGGCATCTCGATTCAAGACTCGGATTCTCATTCCTTCCAGCTCAATGATTTCGCACAAAGGCTCAATCGCTCTGTAATCCCCCAGACCTTGAACGTAACCTATACAATCCAACTGCCCCAAGTCAGTATCCAGATAGAGATTCTTAAATGCTGTGGCGTTTTCTTCCGTCAATTCCAAAGGCAACCGACGCGGTGTCATCCGATGAACGGGGTGCAGATCGGAAATCGCCTTCTGCAGGCGAAGCAGGTTTCTCGGCGTGAAATCGCAGCATACATCAACGTCAATAGTCGATTGAGATGCACCCTGAACTATACAGGCAAACCCGCCAATCAGTACGAAATCGACTTCGCCCCTTCTTAGACGGCTCAGCAGATCAACGTATGTTCCGTTCATTTTTTCTTGGCTTTCTGTAATTTGCGCATAAGATCGATGGCTATTTGATGCCGTCGAACCCTCTCCGTCGGCGTTCGGTGCAAATTCGCCCAGAGTGCCCAAAGGTCCACGCCCGCGGCCCTTGCCTCGGCCAGTTCGGGGCTTTCATTGATGTACCGCTCGATGTCCTTGTCTTGGTCGCCTGTGTCACTCATTTTCGCCGTCTTACCAAAAAGCAGCCCCACCCGCAAGTTCATTCTTCTGAGCCCTCACTCCTTCAGACTGAGATACTTCAGCATGATCGTTACATCAAACCCCTGGTACCTCGTCTTTTCCAGTACCTGCCAACGCAATTGTCTGTAGAATCGCTTCTTATCCGGCGTGTACAGGTAGAGCGACAGAACGCCTAGTTGTCCTGCCATTTTTTCAATCTGTGCCACAAGTGTTCGCCCGATTCCTTTATGTCGGTGTTCCTCTTTGACATAAACCCCGCCCAGCCACGGCGAAAGCTCCGGCCGCGTCCGCATGTCGCTTTCCAACAGCGCAGCCGAACCCAGTACGACGCCGTTCTCTACCGCGACCAAGGTTGTCGGGATCTTTTTCTTGTTCGCCCGCGCGATCAGCCGCTGTCTCCAATCTTCCTTCGTGAACTCAGGATAGATCGCCCCCCACTGGCGGTAAAACAACTCGTTCAGCTCGTCAATAAATTCGGGATGATCCTTCAGAAACTCGATTCGCATCGTTTATGCCCGCGCATTATCGATCACTCTATCCCCGAGCATCATGGAAAAACGCTCACTTCTTCTGGGGCGCTCGCCAGACGGACCAGATCTTTACGCTTGTGACCGTCCTGACATCCTTGCCGAAATCGGTGCCCAGCAGTACCGCGGATTCCGGCGTTAATGTCCCATACGTATGGCGGATCTCCTCCAACCGCAGCACGCTGCCGCCGGCCCTGGCCGCCCGCTCGCACGCCTGCTGGTCCACCCACGCATTGTACTGCACAAGCTGCTTATTCTTTTCCGGTGCAAGACTTTCCAGCAGGGCCTCATTGTCCGTTCCCTCCGGCACGCGCGCCGACTGCGTCATCGGTTCCGATTGGATCGTGCCGATTTGCGTATATCCGGCCTTTTGCAGCGCATCACGCGAGGTCGTGACGATCAGCGCCGAACGCTGTGCCGAGAGTTTCGGGCCATAATAATACACCCGTTCCGGCGAACTGCACCCCGCCAGCGTTAACATCAACCCCGCAAAGGCCCATAAGATCGCATCACTATGACTCATTTTCCATGCTGACATAACCATCTCCTGTAACGTCCGTATCCTCGGTACCCCTCATTATATCGAAGCCGAACACATAGTCCAGAGGTGTTATCCTCGATCTGTTGGGGGGCCGTGCTTGCCCAATTAAAACGCATGGAGCGTAAGCAACATGATTAGACCGGACGGCTGGCTATGCGAATACGCATCGGGTCACTTACGTTCCCTGCTCGGATGCGTTCGCTAGCGCGTTTTGACGGTGAGGACGGCAGGCTTAAGGCCGTCCGCTTCGGCACGCAGCTCGATCTTTTCGGCCCCATTGCCGGCCGGTCGCAAGATCGCGATACAGCGTCCCTCAAAGGTCCGCCGCACGGGCGCGCGAAAGCTTGCCGCATCGTTGGGACTGCCGCTCATCTGCCCTGCCAACTGCCCCGCTTTCACTTCAAAATGCACGGGGATCTCGGCATCCGGCACCCGCCGGCCCTTGTCATCGACGATCTCGACGGTCACATAGGCAAGGTCGTTACGATCGGCGCCGATGACATCACGGTCAGCCGTCAGCCTTATCTTCTTCGGCGCACCGGTTGTTTTGAGCACGGTTTTAGCAACCGGCTTGCCATCAACAAGCCCGACCGCACGGAGTTCGCCGGGCGTATAAGGCACCTCAAATGTCGCGGTTAGCTTTGTCTCCGCGCTGACCGGCTTTTCGCCGATGGTCTTGCCGTTGAGTTCCAGCCGGACGCGCGGGCATCGCGAATAGATGTTCACCTGCAAGGGCTTGCCTTCGTGGCCGCCCCAGTTCCAGCTTCGCACTTCATCGGGCCAGCCCCAGCGGCTGACGAATTCCTCGACGCCGGCGGGGGTGGGCCTATGCACCGCCATCTCGATCTGGCTTCGTCTCCAAACCACGTCGCGATAATACGACTGCGGCTTCTTGAAACCGCACAGGTCAATGTCGCCGCACCAGGCGTTGAACCACGGCCAGGGCATGAGGAAGCTGGGATTGGGTTTGCCTAATGTGCTGTTGCCGATGCCGCTTTCGCCCAGGTAATCCATCGACGTCCAGACAAAATCGCCGATGATGTAGGGGTGCTTCTCCACAAGTGTCCAATAGTCGAAAGCGTCCTTTGGGAACGACTCGGTGCCCATCATCACCCACTTCGGATGCCGCTCATGATCAGGTTCATATTTCTCCGGCAGGTAATTATAGCCTGCGATATCCAGGTGCATGAATGCCGTGTCGGAATTCTGGTTCCAGTTCTCGCCGCGATCACCATTGACGGCCGCTGTGATAGGCCGTGTCGGATCGTGCGAGAGCACTGCCTGGCGCAGCTGCTTGGCGGTATCGGCAGAGCGGAACCGCTCCGGGATCTCATTGCCGATGGACCAGATCGCCACCGAGGGATGATTGCGGTCCCGCCGGACCATCGACGCGATGTCGCGCTGGGCCCAGTCCTTAAAATACAAATGATAGTCGTCCGGGTTCTTGGCCCTTTCCCATTGGTCAAACGCCTCATCGATCACCAAAATTCCCAGCCGGTCACACGCATCCAGGAATGCCGGCGACGGCGGGTTGTGGCTCGTGCGAATGGCGTTAAAGCCATTGGCCCTCATTAACTCGACCCGGCGTTCTTCCGCCCGGTCGATCGCGGCGGCGCCCAGCGCCCCGTTGTCGTGGTGCATGCAGCCGCCCTTCAGTTCCAGCGGCTGGCCGTTCAGGCGAAAACCATTCTCGGCATCCACCTCGATCCGGCGAATTCCAAAACCGGCAGTCACCTGATCTGTTGTCTTGCCTTCCGCCGCGAGCCGCACCTGCGCCGAATACAGATTCGGCGCATCCGGCGACCATAGCTTCGGCGCATCTATTTCAATCTTCTGCTCCGCCACGACCGTTTCACCGGCCGGCACATGCATGGCCCGTTTGACGGAATTGATCGTCTTGCCTTTGCCGTCCAGCACGCTTGCGTACACAATCACGTACTCGTTCGTGTCGCCGGCATTGCGGACCTCGCTGCTGATCTTCACAACCGCCTTGTCGTTGGAAATCTCGGGCGTGGTCACAAACACGCCCCCGGTTGGAATATGCACCGGCTCGTTGATCGTCAGCCAGACATGCCGGTAGATGCCGGAGCCCGAATACCAGCGGCTGTTTTTGCCTTCGTTGCGGACCCGCACCGCCAGCACGTTTTCCTCGCCGAGCGGCTTCAAATAGCCCGTCAGGTCAAATTCAAAGCTCGTATAGCCATAAGGATGATTGCCCAGGTGGTGCCCGTTGATCCAGACGTCGGCGTTCATATAAACGCCGTCAAACCGCACGCCGATCAGCTTGCCGGGTTCGTTCAGGAAGAAATGCTTGCGATACCAGGCGGTCCCGCCGACCACGTGGCCCGTCGATGCCCCGCCCTGGCTGTGCTGCGGGTCAAACGGCCCGACACGCGTCGATCTGACGCCCTCCTGGTAAATGCCCCCTTCGCCCTCGCCGTCAAACACTCGCACGGCAAGTACGTCTGTACCATCGCCGCGGACCAGCGAAGCGGCGACGCGATAGCGCCGCTGCGCTGCGTATGCGGTCTTATAGTCCGGCGGAAACGTCCCCGTGCCTCCGATGCGCTGGCCGTTGAGCCATGTTTCGTCCACATCGTCGATACAGCCCAGCAGCAGGTCGAAATCCTTGCCCTTCAATTCCTCGGGGATGTTAAGCTGTCGGCGATACCACCCATAGACATTGTCTTGCGTGTAACCGGAGTGGGTCTCCCATGTGCCGGGCAGCGTCACCTGCTGCCAATCGCTGTCGTTGAATTCGCGGGCGTTCCAGCTCGCATCGTCGCCTGTGTGAAAACGCCACGTCCCCGTGACGACCGGCAGCTCAGGAACAGAACTTTGGGCCGGCGGCAGGTCCTCGATGCTCCAGTCATGCGGCAGTTGGACCATGCGCCAGGTGGCGTCCTGGGCCTTATTCAGGCTCGCATAATCCAACCGCTCTGCGCCAGGCACGTCCTGGCGGATGAACACCCAGTCGGCATCGAACGGCCGATCCTCAAAGGCGCTACCTTCCGCGCCCTCGAACATGGACGTCGCTGACGAGAATATCCCGCACCCCGTCAAAGCTGCTGCAATTATCCCCACGATCATCGAACCGATCAGCCTTGCCTTTGCCATATTGCCTTCTCCCAAAAATGATTTGTGAATTTGAAACGTTTGGGCGTATTATCCGCCAAAGCACCTTATTCCGCAAGCGCCGACCTTTTATTGTCTTTTAATTCCGTGAACTTCCGTGCATTCCGTGGTGATCATTTTGCAGTATCGGCACTAAGAGTTTATCCACGGAAATCACGGAATGACACGGAAAAAATCATGTTGTTTTGCATCAATCGAAGACCTGAAAGCCTCTCTTGATCGCGTCGGCCTTGATGACGGCGAGGATCTTTGGATTGTGGATGGCCGGTTCGTAGTCGCCTTTGATTTGGGCCTTGCTCTTGATGGCTGCATATTTGGGCGCCGACGAGGACACCACAATGCGCCCCTGGATGCCGTGTTGATCCAGCAGCGAAAGCGTCGGCGCAGCCAGCGCGATCGGCGGCTTATCCGTAAAGCCGGCAAACACGACCGGGTTGATCTGCCCGTCGCCGGAGCCGATGTCCATGTTCCGCCACAGGATGACTTTGGCAAGCGGGTCATTCCTGTAAGCCTTGTTCTTCATGGCGGCGGTGATATCTCGAGCGCGGTCGGTATCGACCAGCTCGCGTTCGGCAAGGTGCTCTTTGGTGAGGCGCGTCACGTTCTTGGCGAAATCGCCGCCCGTGTCGATGGCTTCGGCCGCGACGACGGTCCCTAGCCGGTCCGAGTACAGGTCCTCCCAGCTCAGGGCGCTCTGAAAATCCGAGATCAGCGGAAAGGTGCGGTAGCCGTACCAGGTTGCCATCTCGTGCCAGAGCCCGTCATTGAACGCCAGGTATTGCGCCGCTTCCAGCGCGACCGAATGCGCAGCGGCTTGCTTCCGCTGCGGCGGCATTTGCGTCCACGCGGCCGGGTATTCAAATCTTATTTTGAAATAGCCGCTGGATAATTCTTTGCGATCCTCGAGCAGGCAGTCGTAAAGATCATCGTAGTACGATTTGGTTTTGCGTGCCCAGCCGTAGATGTGGTCCGGGTCGATGGTGCCGCTTCGCAGCGTGTACAGGATGCCGTTGCCGTCGAGCGCCGGGCTGCCGAACGGCGCCAGGTTGAAGGGGTTATTATCGAAGCTGCCGGCGCCTGTGTGCCCCCACTCATAACCGCTGCCGTCCGAAAACGGCGTTCCGCACCCGGCCGCCAGAACGCAGCCGGCAAACATCAGCAGCATCCATCGCACTTGCTTTCTCCCCTGAAGTTTTATGCGTCGTTAAGAATTCAAAAACTCAGAACTTAAAACTAACGACTGTCATTTATGCACGTCGAAGCCTCGGGCTATGCCTTCCTGCTGGCAGTTCTTCATAATGGGCTTAAAATCCTTGAGCGGCTGCAAGGGGCCCGATGTGCCCGCAATGCGTTTGAGTTCCTGATTCTCCAAAAACATCGAGTTGATCGTGTAGGTCACATTGATGCCGTATCGCTCGATCCCCTGCAAGGTCGGCAGCGGGTACGTGATCGGCTCGGCGTTCGTAAAGCCGGGCACGATGCACGGCGACACGTCCGCGTCCTGGTAGCTGTCCATGTTCTTTTTCATCAGCCTGGCCCGCGTGAACCATTTGCCGCGCACCGATTCGGTGATCTGTTCGGCCTTGTTCCTGGGCACCACCTGCAAGCGCGCCAATTCCTGGTCCAGCAGCCGCGTGAATGTCGCGTTGAAATCGCCGCCGGTCTTGATCGCCTCGGTCGCCAGCCATGCCCCCATGATATTCGAATACAGGTCCTCCCACGAGAACGAGCTCTTCAGTTCCGGCTCGATCAAAAAAAACTTGGCGCCTTTCCAGGTGAGGATCTCGTGATACAAAGCCGAGTTGTAACCCACCACCGGCGCTATTTTCAATGCAACCGCGCGGGCGACCTGCTGCCGTTCGGCAAGCGGTTTTGCATCCCATCGGGCAGGGTACTCAAATTGAACCTTGTTCGTGATGCGCTCCCAGGCGGGACTGACAGTAAAACTTCGCCGCCCATTGACGATGCACGCATAGGCACGGTCGTAGGCCTGCTTGGTCTGGTCGGCCGGCCCGCGAACATGCGCCATATCGATGTGCCCGCCCCGCAGCGTATAGAGCATCCCCTGTCCTTCGCTGAGGCCCTTGTGCGTTCCAAGGCTGGCCGGACTTACGAACGCCCGGTCCGGCGTGTGACCCATCCGACCGCCGCAGCCCGACAGGATGATCATTCCTATTAAAATCGCTATTCCGGCTAGACTAAGTTTCATCATGATCCTTTCGAGAGTATTAAACATGCCCCATGCGAATAATGCTTTGAGAGTTTTGCTTAATTCTCCCTCTCTACGACCTAATCCCACTGAGCGGTTCACTCAAAAATCCTTGCGGGCAGCGATGACCTTCATCGCTCTTTTGCCCCGGCGGACCTAAGGTCTGGCCGCGGAAAGGTCTTGAATCCGGCTTTTAGCTGTCTGGTAATTCGTTTGGCCGATGCGGCTGATGATCTGTCTGTCAGGATACATAATCTTGAACTGATGGCGGTAAGCGTCTTCGATCTCAACGGCGGCCCGGTAATGCTCCAGGGCCGTTTGCGAGCGGCCCAGCCGGTCGGCGAGCTCTGCGGCCTCGAAATGCAGGCGGTCCGAACCGGGATAGCGAGCCAGCGCTTCTTCATATTTCGTAAGCGCCTTAGCCAGCCATTGGCCCTGGGGCGCAATGTCTGCCAGTCGTGAGAAGATCTGAGCCTGCAAACGCAACGGTTTAAAATCCGCCGGATCGCGCCGGTGCGCAAGTTCAGCAAAGTTGAGCGTTTGGTCCCGTAGGGGCGCATCCAGGCGATCCAGATTCTGCGCAAGCATCGCAGCGGCGGCGAACGCCGCCTCCGGCGAGAGGCGATCGGAGTTGACCGCGCGGCTCAATAGTGTTAGACGTCCGGAATCGGCGCGCAGGGCCCTGTACATGAGCAGATGGGCGCGCAGCGGCGGCAAAACGGCGACGGCAAGGAATGCCCCGCTTAACAGGATCACTCCCGCTGCCGCAAGCTTTGGCGGCTTGCGGAGGACCGCGCTGCCCGCCTCCGGGGATTCATTATGCACGCACGCGGCAATAACCGCGATCACCAGCCAGAAGAAACTCCACACCCCCGGCTCAAAGATCGCAAAGTCGATGAGGTTATGCACGAGCAGCGCCGTGACGCCGCACACCAGGGCGATGACAAGGTAGTGCGGACGGCGCTTGACCGATTCATCACCCTTTGAGGCCGCCGTCAAGAGCCAGAACACGCCCGCCAAGACCGCCGCCGGCATCAGGTATAAAATGATATAGCCGAACACCGCCGATTGCGCGTTTTCGGCCAGCAGCGTTTGAACATCGGTGAGAAACGGACGGACTACAAGCAGCAGTGATGTCACGCCTGCAAGAAGCCAGAATCGCAATTTAGTTTCATCGGTCTGTTCCGTTTGCACCGGAAGCGGCGCCTGTTCAAAGACATGCCGCGCCGCCTTGCGCAACGGCAAAAGCACGGCCGCGATGAACGCAAGACAGCCGAACGGCCCATATTGGCTGAGCAGGCTGAGCAGCCAGTTGTGCGGGTCCTGGATGGTCTCGGAGGCCGCGGCTAGTTTGTACGCCGGGTAATAGATGGAAAAGTTGCCGCCGCCCACGCCTGTCAGAAGGTGGTCCCTGATCATCGCCGCCGCGCTGACCCAGTACTGCCAGCGGACCAGCATCGAGTTGCCGCCCGGCAATGTGCCGTGCATAATGCCGTAATACAGGATCAGCCCTGTTCCGGCAACAATGGCGACCAATACCAAAATGCCAAGCAGTTTTCGCCTCTTCCAAAGACGTTTGCCGAATAGGGCAAGCACCGCAAACAGCAGCAGCCCGATCGCCGCGGCGCCGATGCCGCCCTTGCTCTGCGTCATGAACAGCCCCGCCCCCAGCACCAGCACGATCAGCCCGCAGCAGATCATGGCGGCAAGCGTATGCTCCTTTTCTTTGCCGGCCAGGTGTTTGAGCGATGAGGCCGCATCGGCGCACAGACCGACCCCCGCAAACAACGCCAGCAGGAAGAACGATGCCGTCGAATTGGCCGTCAGCAGAAAGCCTCGCACGCCCTTGCTGTACAAGCGATGCTCGTACATCCAGTGTTCCAGGCTGCCCGCCTCGATGCCGAGTGTTTCGAGCTGCGCGGCGGGGTCGGCCTCGTAGTCCTGGATGAGCGCAGCGTTGGAGGAGAAATATTGATCGGCGCAGGCCGCAGCAGCAGCGGCCGCCGTCGCCATCAGAACCAGGAGCACAAGCCGGATGCGCCCGCGTGTGTTGAGCCCTTGCACGAGCAGCGCGGCGGCGGCAATGGGCGCCAGCAGAGTGACCAGCGACGTGATGGCAGCGCGTTTATCGGATGCCGCCGCGGCGGCGACTATCCCGGCGGCCGCAAAGACCAAAGCCGCCCAGCCGAACCAGGTCGTTCGCCATGTAAACGGCCGCTGAAGGATTCGCCGCAAAAAATACGCGAGCAGACAGGCGAACAGAATTGTTGAAAACATGAGGCTGATGACTTCTTTATCGAGAATGCCGGCGCCAAACGTCTGCTCGACCTGGAACGCCTCAATATACGTCGCCCGCAGCGCGGTGATGCCGCAGACGAGGGCAAGCAGCACGGTTTCGATTCGACCGGGGCGGAGCAACGCTGCTTTGTTTGCGGCGGACGGTCGCGGTTTCATGGGACCTCCGTTCGGCCGGTCCCTTCGAAGATCGCGATGACCAGCAGAATCATCAGCGTTTGCGCCGCGATAAGGACGGCGCCGAGCGTATCCGCCGCTTGCAGGCCGATCGCGCCCAGGCCGGTGCATAGCGTGGCCACGTACAAGGTCATCGCGACCTGCTTATCGGAGAGACCGCGGCGCTTAAGCCTGTGCGAAAAGTGCTGCGTATCGCCAACCAGCGGGCTCTTGCCCTGGCTGATCCGCAAGGCGGTAACGCTGATGAAATCATAGAGCGGCATGGCCATGACAATGGCGGGCATGAAGACCGAATAGAGGCTCGTGCCGACGGCGGGATCGTAGTAGGTGGTGCGCAGGGTCAAGAGACCCATGAAGAAGCCGACGACCGTGGAGCCGCAATCGCCCATGAAGATCTTTGCCGGCGGGAAATTAAACAGCAGAAACCCGGCCAGCGCTCCGGCGAAAACCGCCCCCATCCCCGTCACGAACACTTGCCCGCTGCGGACAGCCGCGGTCATGAGCACGCAAGTTGCGATGAGGGCGATGCCGGCGCTGCAGCCGTCCATGTTATCGAGGAAGTTGAAGGCGTTGATCATCAGCACGATCCACACTGCACTCAGCGCCGTGGTGATGATTTTATTCTCAATAAACATCTCCACCCGCACGTCGGCAAAGATAGCCGCGATCAGCGCCGCCGCAAACTGGATGACCAGCTTGAGATACGGTCCCAAATTTTTCTTATCGTCCCACAGGCCCGTGAAGTGCAGGATGGCCGCAGCCAGCAGCACGATCATAAGGTCCGGCAGCTTGTCAAGAAATCCTTCCGTATGCTGCGCGATGGATGCATCGATAAACGGCAGTCGCCCTGCCGCAATAACGTATTTTACAGTGAACGCCCCGCCCAGCAGGAACAGCGCGATCGTCCAGAAGATGGCGATGCCGCCGCCCAGGGCAATGACGTTGCGGTTGTAGCGATCCGCGCGGGGACGCGATACGAAATTCTTCTTGACCGCCCACCGCCTTACGCACGCCGTCATCAACGCGCTGCACACAAGCGCCGCCAATGGCAAAACCAACCCCATGATCGCTAAATGCTGAATATCAACTACTCCTGTAAATCCGTCAAAATATCAATAACATTTTTTTGACAGGATTTACATGATTTACAGGATAAGAACATTTTGAAATCCTGTTGATCCTGTTAATCCTGTCCAAAAGAATTAACATTCCGTTTACGATCTCTCAATTGCTGCACGACGCGCTCGCGGACGCTACTGAGGAAGTCATTATACCGGCCGCTTTTAAAATCGGGAAATGTAAAAGCGAACGTCTCCCACTTGCCTTTGGTGTAGGTCATGGTGACCTCGGCGTACATCTGGCGGCCGAGATAGATGCGATGCGCAAAGTTCTTGGTCGAGGCCAGCACCAGCTTGGACGGCTCGATATAGCCCGGGTCGAGATTGATGGGCCGCGGGTAGGGCGTTTGCAGCGCGGCGGCAAGCTCCCGTTCCATGCGGTTGGTCTGGTGCTTGATCTCGGCGATCTGCCCCGGGTCGATGAGGCGCTCGAACGCCATGAACTGGCGCACCATCGCGGGTCCCGCCTCGTCTTTGTAGTATTCGGTCAGGTCGAACGGCCAGACCTGGCTGACCAGGTCCGCCGGACCAAAGGCTTTTACCAGCGGCGCATGGCAGGCGGTCAGCGCTTGCTCATCGCACGCCAGGATCCCCACGAGCAGCTTGACCGGCTGCACCGGCCGCATTTCCCACGTCATAACCGTTCCCAAAGTCGATTTCAAACTCGCCACCATAATACCTCAATTTTAGGTGAAAAAATACATATTTTCTTGACAGCGCCCACGCCGGAATGACAATAGACCAAATCAAGGGGTATTCGAAAGTCTTTTGAAAGGAGAACGTATGGATCACAAGAAGTGGGTGGTTACTTTTCTGTTTACTTCACTTATTGCCGCCGCATTGGGCATTGACTTCATGGGCCCGCCTACGGCGACGCTCAAGAAGGGCCAGTTCAAGACGGATTTTACGTATCACTTCTCAGAGAATGATATTGAACTCGAAGATGGCGAGATCCTCGGCTTCAGTATCCGCGATGTTGATGTTGATGACCTGGAGACGAACCGATATTACGCGACGTTTACCTACGGCCTGGACGAGCGGATCGAAGTGTACGCCAAACTGGGAGGCATTACCGTTGAAGAGGATGAACTTGACCTCAGCGCCGGCGCGGACGTGACCTATGGCATCGGCACACGCATCACGACCAACAAGAGCAAGGAAGTCGATTGGGGCGTCGGCGTGCTGGCCAACTGGTTCGATGTCGACGATGACTATTCCGGGAGTGTCGGCGCGGACAACTATAACGGCGAATTCGATTTGGACGCGTACGAACTGCAGGTGACGGCAGGACCTACGTTCAAGTTCCCAGGCTGGAAACTTTATGGCGGCGTGTTTTTTTACATGCTGGGTGGCGACTTGGATGCCGAGGAATCCGGAACCATACTTGGCAATCCATACTCGCTGAGCGCTTCGGCGGACCTGGAGGCTGACTCCAACGTCGGCGGGTACATCGGGACAGTCATGCACCTGACCAAGAACGTCGATGCCATGGTCGAAGTCGCCGTATTGAGTGACGGGTACGGCATCGGCGGCAACATCGGCTGGAAATTCTAAAAACGGTATTTGTCAACTATCTTAAAGCCGGCCCGAGTGCCGGCTTTTTTTGTCTCCAAGCAGCGCTATTCCTTTTTCTTCCTCTCACACAGATAACCAATAAAGGAAGAAAGCCCTGCGAATTTATAACTGCTGTCCACATAATGTTCGATCACGTAAAAGGCAAAGTAATAGGCCCGGGCGAATGCCCAGATGGCGATGAACAGCAATACAGCGGTCTTGAGCGTCGGACGCTCGATCAAGAGAATGATCGAGGCCATCAGCCCGAGCAGCACAAACAACAGCCCCTTCATATAAAGCAGCTTGACATTAGTGATATCTCGCATGACCCGCCTTTAGCTACTTATTCAGTTTTGCCTTTATGTCGCGGACGGTTTGGGCGGCCTGTTTGGCGGCGGTCGCCAGCGGCAGGATGGTGCGGTCCTTGTCGGTGCGGAGCTTGAATTCCACGTTGCCTTCGGCCAGCGTCTTTTTGCCGACCGTGATGCGGACGGGGATGCCGAGCAGGTCGGCGTCCTTGAACTTGACGCCGCCGCGTGCATCGCGGTCATCCAGCAGGGTCTCGACGCCTTCGGCCTCAAGCTGGCTGTAAATCTTTTCCGCCGCGGCCATCACCTCGGGCTCCATCCCGGCGGGTGTGACGATGACCTCCCACGGGGCGATCGTGATCGGCAGGATCATCCCGTTTTCATCGTGGCCGATCTCGATGGCCGAGGCGATGATGCGGTTGATGCCGATGCCGTAGCAGCCCATCAGGCACTCTTTCTGCTTGCCGGCGGCGTCGAGGAACTTTGCGCCCAGCTTGGCGCTGTACTTTGTACCCAGCTTAAAGACCTGCCCGACCTCGATGCCGCGCTTGAACAGCAGCTTCTTGCCTTCGTATGTATCGCCCTCGACGGCATTGCGGATATCGACGACCTGGACGTTAGCACCTTCCAGCGGAAAATCACGCCCGGGCACGACGTTGATCAAATGGTAATCGGTCTTGTTGGCGCCCGTTGCGCCTACGGCCATTGCGGCGACGGAATGATCAACGAAGACTTTGGCGGCCTTGTCGCACAAACCGACCGGCCCGGCAAAGCCCACTGCAGCGCCGGTGAGTGCGACGATCGTTGCCTCGTCGGCCATCTCCGTGTGAGCGCCGGCCATGAGTCGGGCCAGCTTTTCGGGGTTGGCCTCGTGGTCGCCGCGGAGGAGGACCAGGATGATGTCATCGCCGCTCTTATAGATCAGCGTCTTGATGAGCTGCGCGGGCTCAACCTTCATAAACGCGCAGACGTCCTCGATCTTGCCGGCGCCGGGGGTGTGGAATAATTCCGGCTTGCCTGCCTTGACCGCGGGCTGTTTGGCGGGAGCATCGACAGGCGCCTTTTCGATGTTCCAGGCAAGCTTGTTGTCGTCGGTATAGACGATGACGTCCTCGCCGCTTTCGCAAGGCACGGTGAACTGGTGCGACTGCGAGCCGCCCATCTCGCCGGACTCGGCCTGCACGATGACGTACTCGAGGCCGCAGCGTTCGAACACGCGGCAGTACGCGTTGTACATATCCATGTACGTCTTGTGCAGCGACGCGTCATCGGCGTGGAAGCTGTAGGCGTCCTTCATCATGAACTCGCGCGACCGCAGCACGCCGAAGCGCGGGCGAAACTCGTCGCGGTACTTCGTGTTGATCTGGTAGAGGTTCATCGGGAGCTGCTTGTACGAGTTGATCTCGGTGGCGGCCAGGTACGTAAAGCCTTCCTCGGCGGTCGGCGAAAGAACGTTGCCGCGCCCGTGCCGGTCGATGAACTTGCCGAGCGTCTCGCCATAGTCGATATCGCGGCCCGTCCGCTGCCACAGTTCCATCGGTTGCACGACGGGCATGATGATCTCCTGGGCGCCGGTCGCGTTCATCTCCTGGCGGACGATGTTCATGACCTTGGCCATCATGCGCTGGCCGGCGGGCAGGTAGATGTAGGTGCCGCTGGCGAGCTTTCGCATCAGGCCGGCACGAATCATCAATTGGTGGCTGACGATCTCCGCGTCGGCGGGGATTTCCTTGACGGTCGGTATCAATGTCTGGCTGTATCGCATAAAAATCCTTATTCCTGCCGGTTCAAAATAAAACATCCCGAAAACAAGCCGGATATTATATCAATCCGGCGGGCGGGCGGCTATTTTTTTAAATTCCATGCGGCCAAATGCGATTTTCGGCGGGAAAAATGAGATTGTTAAGCTAATGTGAACGCCGCCGACAGCCCTGATACGACGCGGCGAAAGCCCGCAAAGACGTCAGCGTTCTCCATGAAGACGGCGACAATGCAAAAAAAGGTGTTCATAACTTTATTTTCTGATTATTTCCAGCAGCTCACCCGCTCGCAGCGCGGCTGCAGTTGGCGCGACATGCTCGATCCCCGTGCGCGGATCAGCGCCTGGCGTCCCTCAATCGATCGGGTATAGAACAGGTGGGCCTTCCCCAGATACTTTCGCCACCGGCTCAGCAAATACTCGGCACTTTCTTTGCGCTTGCCCAGCGCAAAAGGTACGGCGTGAAAATCAGTTCGGCCAAACGGCCCAGCACACCCAGCTTCAACGCGGGCAGACTCCGCCGGAGCGTCTCAAAGATCCCCGCGACCCCCATTCGCCTGACCGGCTCATTGTCGCCGGCGCTTTTCGGCAGATCGGCCCGCCGGATGTAATCGGTCAGGATCACCATGCGAAGCGAGTCCTTCAGCGATGCACTTTCCAGAGAGACGATTTCCCTGATACTATCCAGCTTCGAAATGCTGCTGGTCAGCAGTTTTTGGAGAGCTGCATTGCTGCGCAGTTGGACGCTTCTTTTTTCAATGGCCCCGCACCGCTTCAGTTGGTCAACGATGCGGCGCTGGAGGCATGGTCCTTCGAAAGTCTTTTCATGCGTGTACAGACAGCCGGTCAGCAGCAACTCCATCCACTTATAATCGAGGTTGGGGATTCGCTTTTTGCTCACCCCCAGAACGCGCATGAGCTTCTTACAAGCCCGCCGCCGCGTCTGCCAAAGGAAGATCACGATAGAGGAGAAGAAGGCCGGGTCATTCAGGATCTCCTCAAGATATTCTTGTGGTTGGCGAACGCACCGGTGTGCCAGCAGCGCCGGCTCATCCATGTGCGTTGAGATCATGGCATCATAGCCTTCAGGACAGAATAGCATCCTGAACCGCTCGGCCCATTGGTCACGGATCGTCAGCGTTGGCGAAAAAATCACCGCCGGCTTGCCCAGCACCCGCACGACTTCCAGCCCCAGCACGGTCTTGCCCGACCCCGGCGCCGCGACAATGTGAAGATGGCCATCCTCCAGGTGCTTTGTCAGATCCGAAAGCACCCGCCGCTGATAGCTCCGCCACTGTTTCCTGAAATGAATCTCTTTGCCAAACACCGCCATTTTTTGATTCCATTCGCCTCGTTAATTGATGACGGCTCATCCTTCACAATCTATTTTCGTGCTTTCCGCAAAGCTTTTCCCCGCTCGTTCTTTCTTGCTTCCGTGTAATAGCCGATCGGCGGCTTGGGTGGTTGTTCCTCTTCGGCAACCATCGCCTGCAGGACCGCGAAGACCTGCTGAAACTGCTCGTCATACTTCTTTTCTATGGCCTCGATCTTTTCGCGAAGCATCGCGTTATCGGCCAGGATCCGGCGAAGCTGCACGAACGTCCGCATGATCGCGATATTCACCTCAACCGCCCGCTTGCTCCGCAGCACGCTCGACAGCATCGCGATACCCTGCTCGGTAAAGGCATACGGGGTCGTCCCGGCATGTTTCATAGGCTCGAACCGGTCACAATTTGTGACCAGTTGATCCGCCTCCTGTTTGTCCAGTTTAAACATGAAGTCTTCTGGAAACCGTTCTTTGTTGCGTTTGACGGCCTGATTCAGTACCTTTGTATCCACCCCATAAAGTTCCGCTAAGTCACGGTCTAGCATGACTTTATCGCCGCGAAGCATAAAGATGCACCATCGGATCCGCTCGACCGGAACGATCGAATTCTCCTGTCCTGCCATACTCAAACCTCCTTAAAATCCGTTCTGAGTTTGAGGTCACAAATTGTGACCAGTTAATCCGCCTCCTTTATATCCTCAAACGAGCCGCGTGTCACCATAATAGCTCGGATTCCTGCTTTTTGCCTATTTAATAATCGGCGTATCAGCGTAATCGGTGGTTTCATTTTTCGGATTTGTCGCTAAAATCAGTTGAATATACATGAAAAAGGAAAACAGGATGGCAAAGGACACGGCGATCTACACAAGTCCGCTGGTGGAGCGGAACGCCTCTGCGGAAATGGCCGAGCTGTTCGGGCCGGATAAAAAGTTTGGGACGTGGCGAAGGCTCTGGCTGGAGCTGGCGCGTGCCGAGCAGAAGCTGGGCCTCAAGATCAGCGACGCGCAGCTTAAACAGATGGAGCGGCACCTGGATGATATTGACTATCAAAAGGCCGCCGAATATGAAAAGAAATTCCGGCACGATGTCATGGCGCACGTCTATGCGTTCGGCGATGCGGCGCCCAAGGCCGCCGGGATCATTCACCTGGGCGCCACGAGCTGCGACATCGGCGATAACGCCGATCTGATCATCATGCGCGATGGGCTAAGACTGCTGGCCGGCAAACTGGCGGCGCTGATCGACAAGCTGGCGCGATTCGCCAAACAATACCGGTCCCTGCCGACGCTGGGGTTTACGCATTTTCAGCCCGCGCAGCTCACGACCGTCGGCAAGCGCGCGACGTTGTGGTGCCAGGATTTCGCGATGGACCTTAACGAAGTTGAGCAGCGCATCGAGACGATGCCGTTCCGCGGCATCAAGGGAACCACGGGAACGCAGGCATCGTTCCTGACGCTGTTCGAGGGCAATCACAATAAGGTGCGGCGGCTCGATGCAATGGTCAGCCGCGCCTTCGGCTTCAAACAATCGTGCGAGGTCACCGGGCAGACCTATCCGCGCAAGATCGACAAGCTGCTCATCGATGCACTGGCGTCGATCGCGCAGTCAGCGCATAAGATGTGCAATGATATCCGCCTGCTGGCCAATCTCAAGGAGCTGGAAGAGCCGTTCGAGAAGTCGCAGATCGGCTCATCCGCGATGGCCTACAAACGAAACCCAATGCGGTGCGAGCGGGCGACGGGTCTGTCGCGATTGGTGCTGAGCCTGGCGACGAGCCCTGCGATGACCGCGGCCGAGCAGTGGCTGGAGCGCACGCTGGACGATTCGTCGAATCGGCGGGTGAGTATTGCCGAGGCGTTTCTGGCCACCGACGGCGTCCTGGAGATCCTTTTGAACGTGACATCCGGCCTGGTGGTTTATCCCAAGGTGATCGCGGCGCACGTCAGCGCGGAACTGCCGTTCATGGCCACCGAGAACATCCTGATGGCAGGCGTGCGGGCCGGCGGCAATCGCCAGCAGCTCCACGAGCGGATCCGCGTGCATTCGCACGAGGCGGCCGCCCAGGTCAAGCAGCACGGATTGCACAACGATTTGATCGACCGGCTCACAGCGGATCCGGCCTTTGCCAAAGTCGATTTGAAAAAAGTAATGAACGCAAGAGACTATGTCGGCCGCGCACCGCAGCAGGTGGATGAGTTTATCGCAAAGGTTGTTGCGCCGATCCGCCGCAGATACCGCAACGAACTAAACCGCAAATCGGAGCTGAAGGTATGACGAATTTCGAATCTCAAATTTCAAATTTCAAATTTGAAAAGATGCTTTGCGCCGTTGCGATTGCATGTCTTTGTTTAGCAGGGTGCATTACGCATTGCGCCTGCAAGGAGAAAACAATGAACGGATCGATACTTGCGCCCGGGGCGACATTGAAAGAGATCTCGACGGAATTTCAGTTCACCGAAGGTCCGGCCGCCGACGCCCAGGGCAATGTGTATTTTACGGACCAGCCGAATGACCGCATCATGGTGTACACGGTCGATGGCAAGCTCAAGACGTTTATGCAGCCGGCGGGACGGGCCAACGGAATGTATTTCGACAGGGCCGGGTTTTTGATCGCCTGCGCCGACGAGCACAATGAGCTTTGGCAGATCGATGTCAAGACAAAACGGCATTCCGTTTTGATGAGCCAGTTCGACGGTAAACCGCTCAACGGGCCCAACGATGTTTGGGTTGCGCCCAATGGCGACCTGTATATCACCGACCCATTTTACAAGCGACCGTGGTGGGACCATACCGACCAGCCGCAGACCATCCAGGGTGTCTATCTGCTCAAGGCCGGCGGCGGAGCGCCCGTGCGGGTCGTTGACGATTTCGAAAAACCCAATGGCATCGTCGGCTCGCCCGACGGCAAGCGGCTTTATATCTCCGACATCGGCGCCGGCTTCGTGTATGGTTTTGATATCGTGCCGGATGGGATGCTGACCAATAAACAGCTATTGTGCCGGGCCCGCTCGGACGGCATGACGATGGATTGCCATGGCAATGTCTATGTGACCAATGACAAAGGCGTTACGGCGTTCAGTCCCGCAGGCGAGCAGCTCGCCAATATCCCCGTCCCGCAGAAGTGGACGGCCAATGTGACCTTCGGCGGCCCCAACCGCACGACGCTGTTCATTACCGCCGGCACGGGATTTTATTCGATGCAAATGAGCATCTGCGGTGCGCAGTAATTGCAGAATGCTTTTTTTGTCAGAAACAATCTGTGCAATTCGCGTAATCCGTTTAAACTATTCTGCCAACTGAAACACCTCCTCGACGGTCTTGCCGAATGCCCGCGCGATCCGTATCGCCAAGGGCAGGCTCGGCGCATAGCGCCCCTGCTCGATCGCGATGATCGTCTGCCGCGTCACGCCCGTCTTGTCCGCCAGTTCCTGCTGCGTCATCTCGCCCGCGTCAAACCGCAGCCGCCGGATATTATTCGTAAGCGCTTCGCTACTCACTTTTGTTCTCGTTTGCATTGAATTAGAATAATCAAGGGATGACTAATCTCAGCAATAAATCCGAGACCAATAAGTAAAAGCACCGGCACAAAAATAGGGACTGACGTTTTTAAACCGAGCCAGCCCCAGAGACCCATGAGGCCCGCCACCCAAAGTCCGCCAAAAATAGAATCCGAGATCATCTTCGCCTTTTCGTACATCACACGCTGCCGTTCATCCAACCCGTTTAAGATTCGCTTCTTCATTACAAATTGACCGACCGCAACCCAAACGCCGACAATTATAGCACCCGCTACCATGATAACACGCGCAATGACAGCTTCAAAAATGTCCGAGTCGGAATGAATAATTAAGAAATAAAACGACAGGCCCCCAACAATCAGGCTGCAAAGCCGAATAGCCAAATCCTTCCATGCCTTTCTTTTCAGATTATTCTCCAATGGTTTGCAGGCAGTTTGAGGGCGATAAAAAAAATGGATACTAAGTGCCGTTCCAATAATGGCGCCACCTGCCATCCCCATAAATATCCCGAAACGACACCATAACGTTTGGGGCCCGCCTGAATATATGAGTGGAATGCCGCCGAGGTAAAATGCAATTCCGATGCCTGCAAGGATTAATAGCTTTTTATCTTTCAATCGATTCATAACTTGCCTCCGCAATACTTACTCTGCCTTGCTTCTTAATTGAACCAGGATAATCGCATTCTTGACCATATCTGCAATAACTGAGAACGCGAGAATCACTGCAATCAGCAGAGAGATCGGCAACGCTGTATCGAGCTTATAGAACATTAATAGAAACCAAATGCCTATGACGCAAAGTATCTTGAACACTGCGTCGCCGATTCGTTTTGCATTCCTATATATAGACAGTTCTCGCTCGTCAGATAGCTCCGAGAAGGTTCTTTCCCGCGCAAACCAAAGGCATACCCACGCCAAAGCTGCAAACAATCCTAATGCCAGACCGAACATCCTTGAATTCGACGGCTCGTTAAAATGAGGAATCGCAGGAACTCCGTTGAATGGTACAATGATCAGCCAAATGCAAAAGCACTCAATCGCCGAACCCCACAAGTGTTTCCACGTTTCTTTCTTTAAATAACTCATGTCGCACCTCCCTGCTTACGATACTGCACCACCACCGCCGCAAAATAGATCGTCATTGCCGCCATGAAGATCCCCATCTGCATCACGATCAAGACGGTTACCGGCACGGTACCATCACGGCCTTGGATCGCAGCGGTAATTGTGGCCGTCGCAATCAGCAGCGCACAAATGCTCACAAAACTGGCAACCCCCGCCTTGTGAATGATGGCACGGTCGCGCTCATCCTGCTCGGGCTCAAGCGGGCTCTGCCTTTTTCGAAACCGCCACAGCAGAATACCTAATACGAGTAGCGTCACCCCTGGTGTGCAGAACCCCAGTGCGATCCGCAGCGGCGCGCCGTGCGGGATAAACATTACAATGAAGTATACGCCCAGCAGCAGATCCGAAAATAGAAAACTCGCCAGCCCAAACCACGCATTCTTCTGTGCCCTATTCATTAAGCACCTCTTTCTGTGACCTGTTAGGGTAACGCAGGCATCCCCTCGACCGGCTCGGGGCAAGGCTTGCCTGCGCTGTGTTTTCTAAATTCGTGCTTATTTGTGTTCATTCGCAGTTCCATCCCAAGCGCAGGCTGGAAGCCTGCGTTCCACTGGTAGCTTGAACTATACATAATGTAACCTGTACATTACCCAATGTCAAGTATATTTTACATTCAATCCCAAGAAATTTTTGTCTTTTTCGCTTTTATCTACTGCAGGGAAATCTTTACGTGTAAGTCATTGATGCCTAACCATTTACATTCAACCGCCAGGCTTGCCCCTTTACGCCCGTGAAATATTATTTTAAGCTCAGGCATTATTGATAGTAGATTCGCCCTAAACCAGAAGCTCAACGGATTGACTATGAAACATCGCCTCTGCATCGCCGGCGTCCTGACGCTGCTTGCCCCGAGCGCCTTTGCCATCACCATCGTCGCCGGCCCCTGGCTGCAAAATCCCTCGCCAACCTCGATGACCGTAATGTGGGTCACCGACACGCCCGCCATAAGCTGGGTCGAATACGGCGGCGCCAGCGCCCTCGACCGCAAAGCCTTCTCCTCGCATCACGGTCTCGTCGATGCCGGCCGCACTATCCACACCATCGCCCTTGATGGCCTCGCCCCCGGCACCGAATACAAATACCGCCCCTGCTCCAAAGAAATCCTCGAGTACAAGCTCGACACCCCCGTCTGCGGCGCGACCGTCACTGGCCCCGACTGCACCTTCCGCACCCTGTCCGCCGCCAAGGACGCCTTCTCGTTTATCGTCTTCAACGACATCCACCAGCGCATCGAGGTGCTCAAGAACCTCTTCAGCGTTGCATCGGCCAAGCCCTACGACCTGGTCTTTCTCAACGGCGACATGCTCGACGCCGTCAAAGACGAGCCCCAACTACTGGACGCGGTCTTTCGCCCCTGCTCCGAGCTCTTCGCCAAAACGGTCCCGCTCATCTATGTCCGGGGCAACCACGAAACGCGCGGCCCCTTCGCCCGCATGCTCCCCGACTACGTGGCAACGCCGGCCGGCACGTTCTACTACTCTTTCGACCATGGGCCGGTGCACTTTATCGCCATGGATTCCGGCGAGGATAAAGCCGACTCGCACGGCGACTACGCGGGTCTTGCCGACTTCGACCGCTACCGTGACGAGCAGCGCAAGTGGCTCGAAACCGAGATCCAAACCGATGCCTTCAAGAACGCCGCCTTCCGGGTCGCGCTCATCCACATGCCCACGCTGCCTTCAAAAAACGAGCACGGCTCTAATGACATCTTCACCAAGTGGACGCCCCTGTTCAACCAGGGCAAGCTCGACCTGCTCATCTGCGGCCACACCCATCGTCACGAGATCCTCGAAGCGGAGCCCCCTGCCCGAACCTACCCCATCGTCATCGGCGGCTGCTGGCGCCAGCCGCAACAGATGGTCATCCGTGTTGATGTCACGCGCGACAATCTCGACGTCACCCTCACCTGCCCCGACAACACCCCCGCCGGAACTTACACGATCCCCCGCCGCCTGGCACCGCCGGCTTCCAGCCCGCATTGATCGTTTTAAATTCGCCGTTACTTGTCAAAGCCGGGCCGCTTAAACGCCCGCGCAACGGGAGCGCGGGCTTCTCGCTCTTATTCTCAAATGACTAACTTCCCTGCCTCTCCAATTCCAGCATTCTCTTTTTTGTTTGCACGCCTCCCGGCCCGGAAAAACCGGTCAAGGAGCCACTAGTTCCCATCACCCGGTGGCAGGGAAGAATCAGGGGCAGGGGGTTTTTGGCCATGCAGCCGCCGATGGCCCGCGCCGCCCCTTTGGCCCCGGCCGCCTCGGCCAGTTTGCCGTAAGTCGTTGTTTGGCCGTGCTCTACATTCCGCAACCGGCCAAGGACCTTTTGCTGAAAATCAGTCATATCGGCCAGATCGACCTTCAGATCCGAGAAGTCCACGCGCACCCCGCGGTAATAATCCTTTACCGCATTTTCAGCCTCAATAAGACGGTATTTGGCCGTTGTTGCCCCTTTGACCCCGTCCAAAAGCTCTGTTATGACGGCCTTCTTGTCCTGTTGGGGCAGACAGGCCCGCACGAGGCCATCGTCGGTAGCCAACAATCCGAACCAACCCCATTTGGTCTTGAATACGGAATAGTAGTGTGTTTGCATCGCATTCTCCATCGCTGAAAATCCCGTTGATTGTCTTCTGACTATACCCATTCTGTCCGGCGGATACAATCACCAAGATCATAGTGGACATGGCAGGGCCACAACAAAGTCCCAGCGTTCTCACAGGTATTACGATTGATTTTCATTGACGAAACGCTGCGTGTTTGATACAAAGGGCGTTTCCGCTAAACTCGGAGATTCTCTATATAAAGGTGTTGAAAGCCGGAACAACGGCGTATTTGTGATGTCGCTGGAAGAACTTCGCAAGAAAATCGATGCAATCGACGAACAGCTTGTCAAGCTGATCAATCAGCGTGCGCAGATCGTAGTCGAAGTCGGCAAGCTCAAGAAGGCCGATTCGTCGCCGGTCTATGTGCCGCACCGCGAAAAGGCGGTGCTTGACAAGATCACAAAGCTGAATCAAGGCCCGCTGCCCGATAAGACCCTCCAGGCCATCTGGCGCGAGCTGATGAGCGGTTCATTCATTCTCGAACGGCCGCTTCGGATCGGCTATCTGGGGCCGCAGGGCAGTTTCTCGCATAATGCAGCCATTTTGAAATTCGGTCAGAGCGTCGATTACGAAGACTTGGCCGACATCCGCAGCATCTTCGAAGAGGTCAGCAAGGGGCATTGTGATTTCGGCATTGTCCCGATCGAAAACAGTGCCGGCGGCGGCGTACGCGAATCCCTGGATGCCTTTGTAGAAACAGATGTGCTGATCTGCGCCGAGGCGCACATGGCCATTCACCATAACCTGATGGCCAACTGCCCCATGAGCGAGATCGAGCGCATATATTCGCAGCCGGAGGTGTTTGCCCAATGCCGTAACTGGCTGGCCGCCACCTTCAAAGAGGCCAAGACCATCCCGGTGGCATCCACCTCCAAGGCGGCCAAAATGGCTGCCGAGGAAAAAGGTTCGGCGGCGATCGCCGCGACGATTTCTGCCGAGATCTACGGCCTCAAGCTCCTTTGCCAGGATATTGAGGATATTTCAAACAATATCACTCGCTTTTTGATCATCGCCAAGCAGGACGCTCAGCCCAGCGGCGACGACAAGACGATCATTCTTTTCAGTACGGCCCATAAAACAGGCGCCCTGGTGGATGTGCTGAACGTGTTCCGCGATTATGACATAAATATGACAAATATCGGTTCGCGCCCGAACAAAAAGCGGGAATGGGAATATTTCTTTTTTGTAGATTTCCTGGGGCATAAACTGAACGCGAATGTCAGCAAGGCGCTGGAAAAGGCCAAGGAGCATTGCCTGCAGCTATCGGTTTTGGGCAGTTTTCCACGGAGCACGACAATCCTGTGAGGTTTTTCAAATTTAAAATCAGTACTGTCCCATTATAAGTCGAATAAGGACAGTTGGTTACAGTTTTGCTGCTCTTTAAAATCATAGTCATATCCTGTAAGTGCTTGTTTTAGCGTGGTTTTCTCGAAAAGTAAGATACTGATGATTTGGAGTATT
>JAJFTK010000105.1 GCA_021372945.1 Planctomycetaceae bacterium
ATCAAGAAATGTGCCTTCTGCGGCGCTGGACAACTCCTCCCGGAGTCTTTCACAGCCTTGCCGGAATCTTTTTACGGCGTCTTCAATCCATTCGCTGTCGCTTTGCATAATATAATCCCTTTCAAAAATGAGTATTTGAAAACGGTTATATCCTATCCGCAAGTCTGGCGCCACTTTATTTTGTTACACCCCTCTATGTGTCCAGAATATGAGGGTGCGTAAAAAAGCCCGCGGGGGTTGGACCGCGGGCCTTTGTGTCAATAATTTCACGGGCGAGATGCCCGTGCCACAGTTTATTTGATCTCTTCGGAGATCCAGCCGGTCAGTTCTTTCAGGTCGGCCATGGTCGTGTCACCCATGTGCGCGATGCGGAAGGTCACATCCTTGAGCTTGCTGTAGCCGTTGCCGAAGACGGTATTGTGCTTGGCACGCAGGGCCTTGTTCACGTCGCCGACGACGATGTTGCGGGTGTTCTTGAAGGTCGACAGCGTGTTGGAGGCGTACTTGAGTTCGGGCAGCAGCTCGAAGCCGGCGTCCTTGCCCCAGCCGCGGACGAAATCGGCCATCTGTTTGTGCCGCTTCCAGACGTTCTCAATACCCTCGTTGACCAGCTTAGTGCACTGATAGTGCAGGGCCATGACGTGCGGTATGGACGGCGTCGTCGGCGTCTCGTTCTTGGCGGCGGATTTGGCGAATTCCTGGAAGTCAAAGTAGTAGCCTCGTTCGGGCACGGACTTGCTCTTTTCGAGGGCGCGTTTGCTGACGACCGCGACTGCAAATCCCGGTGGGATGGAGAAGGCCTTCTGCACGGAGGCAAAGACGACGTCCCAGCCGAGCTGGTCGAAATGCAGTGGCATACCGACCATGCCGCTGACGGAGTCGACAAAGACCAGCACTTCGGGGTACTTCTTCTTCATCATCTCGCTGATCTCATAGATCGGGTTGGTCAGGCCGGTCGAGGTTTCATTATGGACCAGCGTCAGGATCGGGTACTTGCCGGTGGACATCTTCTGATCGATCAGTTCGGGCGTAATGGGCTTGCCCCATTCGACCTTGAGTTCTTCGACCTTGCGGCCGCAGGACAGGGTGACGTTGGCGAACTTGTCGCTGAAGGCGCCGCACATGGTACACAGGACGGTTTCATCTTTTTGCACGCAATTACGAATACAGGCTTCCCACATGCCTGAAGCGGACGAGGTACTCAGAAAAACATTCTGTTCGGTGAACAGGATTTTTTTGAGCATGTTGACAACTTCCTCGTGGAGCTGTGAATACTCTTTGAGGCGGTGGCCCAACGTGGGGCGCGCCAACTGCTGCAGCACATCCGGCACAACGTGCACGGGACCCGGAATGAACAGTTTAGGCGGGTTTCTCCAGTCAATCATTTGGAACTCTCCTCATCAAAAAGGTTTTGGTGATACTGCGGTTGAATGAAAGCAATATTGAGTTTTCGGATGGTCAGACCCGAAAAGATCTTGGGATAGAAGAAGGTGGACTTTTGGGGCATTTTTTCGCCGGCGGCCGCGACGGCCTGTACCTGCTCGATGCGGGTCGGGTTGACGAAAAAGACGCCCTGGCTCTTGCCTGCATCAACTTTGGCGATGGAGGTGTCGATGGCGTTGCCGAGGTCCTTGATGTAGGCCAGGTTGCTCTGGCTGGCCAATTTCGCGTCGCCGATGCCGAGATGCTTTTCGAGGATGAGCTTGTGCAGGACATTGACGTCAAGAGACTGACTGGCCGGCGACATCTGCGGACACATACGGACCATCGCCTGGCGGTCCTTGAGAATGATCGTATAAAAGGCATTGCCGCCGGCGTAAAAGCCGAAAGCATTGTCTTTTTCGGCCTGCTTCATAAGATCGAACATCGCCTTGCGGGCCTGAGACTTCTTGGCAGGGCCGTCAAAATCAAAGCGCACAATATTGAATTCAGACAGCAGTTTGCTGAACAATGCGCGGACATCAAAATCGTGCATATTGACCAGCAGCCGATGCGTGGGCTGGATGACAAGGCCTTCATTGCGCATGTTGATGAAGGTCATCATTTGCCAGCCGGCTTCCTCATTCCTGGTTTCGCGCCAGTAATTCAGGGCTGTTTCGTAGCGGTGATGGCCATCGGCGATGATCGTCTGCTTATCGGTCATCATGCGGACAAAGGCGTCAATGTCTTTCGGATCATTTAGTGAAAAGAGCCGATGGCGAACGCCTTCTTCATCGATCGCATCGACCAGCGCCTCCTGCCGCATCGCGATTTCGATCAGCGTGCGGTCGATGTTGACGGGATCGTCATAGAGCATGAATACCTGGCCAAGCTGACAAGCTGTCGCGCGGGTCAGGTTGAGCCGGTCGGCCTTTGGCCCTTCGAGGGTTTTTTCGTGCGGCTGCACGCCCTGGCCGAATTCAACCAGTTTGCCGGCAGCGATGATGCCGCTGCGCTGAAGCACCTTGCCGGCGATATTGAAATCCTGAACGTACGCGTAGAGCGCCGGTCTTTGGTCTTCGACCAGTGCGCGGTCGGCGGCGGCTTTTTCAAGGAAATCGCGCGCGCGGGTATAAACGTTTTCATTTGCGTCATCGGTTGAATTCCTGATCGCACGGTCGGCACGAACGATATTGTATGGGCTCTTTTCATACAATCGCTTCTGAAGGTCGGCGTCGATGACATCATACGGGGGAGCGATGCAGTCTGCCGGGTTACCTGCAACATCCCTGTTGTAACGCAATGCCTTAAACGGTTTGATCTCCATAATTGACCCGAAAGCGCAAAAAACCAATCAATATTGTTCTTTGTTTCACAATAAACAGGACCGTGGGTACAAACAAAAAAATTACTATATCACCGAAAAACGTTTAATCAATTGAAATGTACAACAATTTCTTATAAGTTGCAGACGGCAGAAACCGGTGGCAAGCGACAGCGAATGGCGAAAAGAACTGAGGCGTACAGGATGACAAAACGGGAATACACGAATTATCAAAAGAAGGTGATCAGCAGCTATTATCATCACCTTGATACGATTGCGCTGGGCCGGTTACAGGAACTGGTTTCGGAACTCTACCTTGCCGACACGGACAAGAAACGCGATAAACTCTGGGAGCGTGTCGGCCAGGCTATTGACAAGTTGGCGATTCCGGCGTCTCTAAAAGAGCATATCCTTGCCCGCCGGGATGTAAAGGTCCTGGCGGCCAACCTTGAACAATGGCTCAAGAAATAAGAACACAAGAACACAAGCTTCAGACGTGTAAAATTCTTACATTTCGATTGGCCGGCATACGCCGACTTGGCCGTGAAAATGGCGTTTTTAGTTAAGAAAAGGAGGTATTTCCGGCTGGCACACAACTTGCACCTATGATCGGTGTCCAGATAGTGCGCCTTTGGGGGCACTGCGGCACGAGCAATTTAAAGGTACAAGATGGTGCAGAACAGTCAAGACGTTCCGAAGGGAAGCGAACAGCCGCCGCAGTCGCGAGCGGAGGCGAATGAAGATATTCGTCTGAACGTCAGCATCAAGGACCTTTTCGGAGGCGATCTGTCGGCCGTTGGCGGGCCAGACGTTTCGGTGCGTTCGGCTAAAGCCGTTCGGTTAGGCAATGGACTGCGATTGACGTGTGCGGTCTTGGCGTTAAACCTGCTGATCGCAGGCGGGTTTATTAGCTGGTTCGTGCTATTTCATCATCCATCAACGGCCACGGCTGCATCGGCTGCCGTCGAGGAAACGGCAGCGGTGCCCGAACTGCAGGCGGCTGAATCTCAATCGACAGCCGCGGTGAAGACACCGCCGGCGATTGTTGGTCCAAACCGTACCGGGAAGTTAAATCTCAGCCGCCACGCAGCGGAGGCGCTTGCCGGCTCGATCTCACTGGAAAGCGCACGGCAATTTGCTCAAAACAACGATTTCTATACGGCGGCCTATATCTATGAACAATTGCAGCTTAAAGTAACCGGCGTTGAACTGAAGAACCAGTTGCTCCGCGATTGGCTGAGTCTGCAAATGGCTGTGTGTCTTCAGAGAACCAATCAGGAAGCTCTCACCAGTGCATGCTTTACTGATGCGCTCAGCAGCAAGTCCATGGTTGTTCGAGCCATGACGAATTATTCATTGTCGCTTACCCAGATCAACCAGGGGCAGTTTCTTGAGGCTCGAAGCCGCGCGTTGCAGGCCATGTCGCTGCTGAAGGTCTTTGCCAAGAGCATGCCGGCGACGATGGAAGCGGATTGCTACTTCATTGCGGCCGAGGCGCTGACGCGCTATTTGCTGCTGATGACCAATCGGGATGCGCAGCTGCCCGCCGCCGCCTGGTCCGATTCCATGAAGCTGTATGAACTGCCGATCCTGAACCAGGAACAATTGTGCTCGCTGCTGATGTCGGGTGCGGATCGGGTAGAAGACGCGGTGATCGTGCCGAAGATCGATTTTCACGCGGAACATGCGGTTGGGTCCCAGTGGTCGGTGACCGCCATTGACACGCCGCTGGAGCAATTGCTCTGGCAGTACGGCTCGGCTTCAGGATTGAAATTCGCGTGGGATAACGAACCGGCTGACGTGCGGCTCAAGCGCGCGACCCTCTGTATGCCGTTTTCCGATCGGCGCCAGATCGCGGAAGTCATCACGGGCAGCGCGGGGCTGATCTGGCATTACGACGGCGATGGAGGGACCATTTATGACCCCTCGCACTACAAACAATTCGACAAAATCAAAAAAGTGCTGACGCAGGAGGCGATCTCCGCGTGGCAGCGGTTCCTGCTTTATTATCGAACCGATGAGCGGACGCCAAGCGCTCACTATTGCCTCGGCCGCCTGTTTGCCGTGATGGAAGAGCCGGCGACGGCCCTGGGCGAATACAAATTGGTCGCCAGTCAATCGTATGGCCATGAACTGGCTCCGTACGCGCTGCTGGAGGGGAGCAGGATCAAGACGGGAATGCTGGATTACCAGGGCGCCCGGGAAGATCTGAATGAATTGTTGATCCAGTATCCCAACTGCAAGGTGGTCGATACAGCGATCCTGTTCCTGGCCGAGGCAACGATGAAAAGCAGTCTCTACGCGGAAGCGGCGGACCTGTTTAACCGGGCCTGGCAAATGAATATCGGAGCGCAGGAGCGATGCAGCGCGGTGTACGGATTGGGGCGCTGTGCCTACGAGATGAAAAAATACGATGAAGCGGCGAATTGGCTGACCAAGGCCCTGCAAATGACCGCGGATGAAAACGATTTGCGAGTTGGGCCCGCCTGTTTTCTGCTTGGGCATTCTTATATCGAGCTGCACCAGTACGCCAAAGCCAGCAGCGCGTTGAAAAGGGCCCTGGGCAAGGCGCTCGATAATCGCGAGTACGTGCAGATCATCGTGGACCTGGTTGAATCCGAGCGCCGGCAGGAGAATTACCTGCAGGCCCTGACGATCCTGGAGGACATCCCGGAACAGCGTTTAAACCAGGAGGACGCCTGCGAAATATTGAGCCTGAAGGCCCGGATCTATCGGGATATTGATCTGCCGGACTCGGCCATCAGCCTTCTTCGCAGGAGGATCGAATTCATCACGGAAGCTCCTCTTCGGGCCAAGGTGTCGGTGGAACTTGCGCAGTGTTACCTGAGTAATGGGGAACTGGAGATTGCCGCTAAACAGCTTGGCGAAGCGTTCTACGAACTGCCGGAGGGGCTGCCGCGCCAGCAGTGCGGCTATCTGTTGGCTCAAACCAATTTCAAGCTGGGACAACTGCCGCAGGCCCAGTCGCATTGTCTTGGGACGCTTGGCAGCGGCATAGAAGATAGCACGCTGCGCGCTGACCTTTTCGGGCTGCTGGGTGAGATCTACAATTCGCAGAAGATGTACGAAAAGGCGGCGCTGGCGTACGCGGGAGTGCTCCAAGAGAAAGGCGCGCAATGAATTCGTCGGCTTTTATAGTATCGATATTCTTAGCGTCGGGCAGCGCGTTTGGGCAGACGGCGGAGGGCGGCGATGAACTGCTTTCCATGCTGGATGTGTCGGCCGCAGCCGTTGCGGACGTCAACACTGGGGCCCCGGCGGACCTGAATAAAAACGCAATATTGGCCGACCGGGCCGAGCCGAACAGGGCAGGGGCAAGCAGTCCCGTCTTTGGGCCGAATGCCCCGGCGCCGCTGGGCCGGGCATCATTGGCGATCCAGCCGACTTCAGAGGAACAGTCGAGGCGGCTGCGACAGCAGTTCTTAATGAGCCAGATCGAACCTGTCGAGACACTCTCGTATGAAGAGCAGGAGAAGAACCTCAGCCAGCTCATCGCTCAACTTAGAGCGCTTGAGCCGCCCAGGCAAAACACCGTTGCTGTTGAAGCGCAGGCCCCCGCGAAGGCCACGCCGTCAAACGCCGCTTCGGTCGCGCCGCAACCGGTCGCTGAACCGAATGTGATTGAAGCGGCCAAGGATGAAACGGCTGCTTTACCGGATCCGAATAGCGGCACCAGCCCGCTGCTGATGAGCCTGCAAAAGGCGGATCGCGTGGTCAACCCGCTTCTGCTTGCCGATGCGCTGTTTCGCCAAGGGCTGTACCCGCAGGCTTACGATTACTATAAGACCGCCATGAGCGAACAACCCGAACAGGCGGACAATGTGCAATGGGCGCTGTTTCAGATGGCGAATTGCTGCCGGTACGCAGACCCGGCAAAGGCCAAGGAGCACTATAACGCATTGATCTCTCGGTTCCCGAATTGTCTTTGGAATGCCAGCGCTACGTCGCGGCTTGCGACGATCGAATGGACGATGAATGAATCCCTGAAATCATATATACCGGGCGGGCCGAATGCAGAGAGCAAGTGAACATTTCTACCATGTTCTGATCGCTCAGGCGGACAGCCGCCGGGCCGGCGTCATTTTAAAAGTGCTCGCCGAACGCAACCTGCGCGGCACCGTGGTTACCAGTTATTCAACGCTGCGTTCAATGTTCCAACTGCACCCGTGGAAGCTGGTCTTTTTGGATTGCGGCTTTTGCTGCCCCCAAGGCACGGGTGACGGCTTTGCGGTCGTTGAAACATTGCACGCGGACCGGCCGGAACTGCCGATCATCATGCTGAGCTCGGATGACTCGGCTGCCAAGGCGCTCAAGGCGATCCGCGGCGGCTGTGTTGATTTTATCGCCCGAACAATCGACTCCCAGGTGCTCAACCGGCTGATCGATCAGTATATTCCAAACCATCCGATCGAGATCGCCGCCGGGCCGCATACCGATTCGCATTTGAGCGGCCCGATCGTGGGGCGAAGCAGAGAACTTCAACAGTTGATCCGGATGGCGGCTGCGGTGGCGCCCACATCGGCGCCGGTGATGATCTGTGGTCCAAGCGGCAGCGGTAAGGAATTGGCCGCGCAGCTTATTCACAGCCGCAGCAAACGGGCACAGGGCCCGTTCGTACGCGTCAACTGTGCGGCCTTGAGCGAATCGCTGCTGGAAAGCGAACTGTTCGGACACGAAAAAGGGGCGTTCACCGGGGCGCTGATGCAGCACCAGGGCCGGCTGGAGCGGGCCCATGGGGGAACGCTGATGCTGGATGAGATCACGGAGACCCCGCCGGCCTTTCAGGCGAAACTCCTTCGGGCGATTGAGCAAATGTATTTTGAGCGGGTGGGCGGCAGCCGGCAGATCCAGGTGAATGTACGGGTGATCAGCACGACCAACAAGGACATCGTAAAACTTGTTCAGCAGGGCGGGTTTCGGGCGGACCTGTATTATCGGCTGGCCTCGGTGCGGCTTCATGTGCCGGCCCTGGCCGAGCGCATGGAGGACCTTGGCGATCTGACATGGTGGTTCATTAACGAGTACGCCCACGAGGCGGGCCGAAGCATCACGGGCATCAGCCGCCAAACGCTTGAAATCTTCCAGGCGTATAGCTGGCCCGGCAATATCCGGCAGTTGCGAAATATCATCCGGACCATCCTGATCCTCACGACCGGGCCGGTATTATCGATTACGGAATTGCCCTGGCTGCTGGATGAGATGCGGGCGCTCACCATGCCAAAAGAGGAGGCCGGCGGCGCGGGAGAAATCCCGTTGGCCGAACTGGAGCGCAGGGCCATCCTGGCCGCGCTGGACCGCTGGGAAGGAAACCAGACGCGGGCGGCGCAGGTACTGGGCATCAGCGACCGTACGCTGCGCGAAAAGGTTAAAAAATACAGAAAGCTTGAATGTATTGGTGCAGGAACGTTGGAGTAAACGGCCATGGCAAAGACAGAGGAAACAGAATCTAAGGAAACGCCGCCGAAGGAACCGGCCGCCAAGCGCTCATCCGGGCTGCTGTACTGGATACTGCTGGCCGCAGTGATCGCTGCGGGCGGGACGGGCGGTTTTGCGTTGTCTCAGTTGATCGGCGGAGAGGATCCGAATTCGGGCCTGTCGCCTCAGCAGGCGGAAAACAAGAAAGACGCCGAGAATGCCATGCTTGCCACTGAGCAGGGTCAAGCATCGTGGACGCAAGAACTGGAGCCCGTTCTGGCCAACCTGGATGAACCGGGCGTGACGCGGTATGTTCGCGTTACCGTCAGCCTGGAAATGAGCCCGGACATGGACCCGGTCAAGGGCAAAGAGTTTCTGGACGCCAAGCAAATGGTTCTTCGGGATTGGATGACGACATACTTTGCCGGTTTGAGCCTGGAGGATTGCCGCGGGACCCGTAACCTGAGCCGCATCAAAAAGGAGGTCGTGGAGAACTTCAACAAGATCCTGTTTCCCAACAGCCGTTCGTTCGTTCAGAATGTGCTATTTAAGGAATTTGCGGTTCAATAGAGACAGGCGCACGAAATGAAGAACGTGGATTCACCGAATTTGCTCTCTTTGATCAGCCGGATGCGTTCGATGGCCTCGGCGGAGCCGCCGGCCCCGGCGTGCGAAGACGTGACCTGGACAAAGCCGCATCATTACTCCGGCAGCCAGAAGGAAACGCTGGCGGCTCTTGGAACGAAACTAAGCATCTGCGTGCAGAAAGCACTGCAATATTATTGCGACGAGGGATTTGCCGTCAAATTGGACGAGGTCTCGGAGCATTTCGCGAGCCTGCTGGCGGCTGAAGTCAAGCAGGCGCGGAAGAACTGGTTTTATCTGCCTGTGCTGCTTGCCGACAAACAGCATGCGGGTTTCCTGGAAGTGTCGTTTGAATCGGCGGCGTCGCTGATCGGCCAAATGCTGCGCGATCCTGAGGCGCAGATCGGACAAAACGGCGAGGTAAGTGCGCTGGAGCAGAGTATTCTGCTGGACATCCTGCAGGCCATTCTCGAATCGATCATTGAAGAGATGGCCCTGTACCAGGTCCGATTGGCCAAGAGCGATCAGATCGTCTACGGCGAATGGCCGATACGGTTGAGCGAACTGGAGGATATGACGCGCTTCTGTTTCAGCGCCGAATGCGGCAGCGTCAAGTTTTCCGTTGGGTTTTGCATTCGGGATGAGATTATCGATCTGACAGTCGGCATTGCGGCGGCCGGCCACGGTCCGGAAGACATCAAAAAGTACCCTGAACTTGTGGTCGGTCGGATGCAAAACGCACCCATGGAGGTCAGCGCGCAACTGTGTTCAGGCAGTATGGCGCTGCAGGATATTCTTTCTCTTGAGGAAGGCGACGTCCTGGTTTTGGAACAAAGGGTGGATGAGCCCGTCTTTGTACGGGTGAACGGACAGAACTGTTTCAGGGCCTGGCTGGCGCGTCACGCGGGCAAGGCAGCCGTTCAGATGACAACCTGCGAATAAAAGCCCTGATCAACCATGAATGAGAGGTCCTAATGGCAGAGACTGAAGAAGTTACCGCACCGGCCGAAACGGCCAACACGAAGGTCCAGGCGCAAACGGCGGAATTCAATGAAGTGGCGGATAGCGGTTCGGGTTCGGGTGAGAACCTGGATATTCTGCTCGATATCGAGATGCCGGTCACGGTGGTCCTGGGCAAGACGGAGGTTCCGTTCAAACGGCTGCTGCAACTGGCGCCCGGGTCCGTCTTGGAGTTGGACAAGGCGGTCGGCAGCCCGGCCGAATTGTTCGTCCAGGGGATCCAGCTTGCCATCGGCGATGTCGTGGTCGTCAATGAGAATTATGGGCTTCGCATCCGGCAGGTGCTCGGCGGCGAGACGATGCGATCGGGGAAAGCAGGTCTGCCGGAAAAAGCGGCTAAAGCGTGAAACCGGAATAGAACTTTATGACAGCGTCCAATCCTATAGCGGGTAAAATGGCGGCACGGCTGGCGGCCAACAGCAATGTCTTTTTCGCCGTCGCCCTGGTGGCGATCCTGGCCACGCTGCTGATCCCGCTGCCCACGTTTCTGCTGGATATTGGGCTGGCGTGCAGCATGTCGCTGGCGATCGCCATTCTCATCATCGTGCTGGGCGCCAATGAACCTATCGAGCTAAGTACGTTCCCGTCGCTGCTGCTGATCACCACGCTGTTTCGGCTTTCGCTCAACGTGGCCTCGACGCGTCTGATCCTGCTGCATGGCAACGCCGGCGAGATCATCAGCACCTTCGGCAACCTGGTGACCGGCAGCAGCCTGATCGTCGGTCTGGTCATGTTCCTGATCCTGGTGGTCATTCAGTTCGTCGTGATCACCAAGGGAGCCGGGCGCATCAGCGAGGTATCGGCGCGTTTTGTCCTGGACGCCATGCCGGGCAAGCAGATGGCCATTGACGCGGACCTGAACGCCGGCACGATTACGGAGAAGGAGGCGAAGGCCCGGCGGGACGCCATCGTTAAAGAAAGCGAATTCTACGGCGCCATGGACGGCGCCAGTAAATTCATCTCCGGCGACGCCAAGGCCGGCCTGATCATTACCGCCGTCAACCTGATCGGGGGGATTATCCTGGGTTACACGCGCGGAATGAGCATCTCGGACGCCGTTCGTCAATACAGCATCCTGTCGATCGGCGACGGCCTGGTCAGCCAGATTCCATCGATCATTATCGCCGTCAGCAGCGGCTTTCTCGTTAGCAAGATCCGGTCGGAGAATACGGTCAGCTTTGACATGACCCGCCAGATGTTCAAACGCAACCAGCCGCTGATGATCGCGGCGTTCGTGATTGCGACCTTCGCGCTTGTGCCGGGCTTTCCAAAACTGCCGTTCATTCTGCTGGCAGGGGCCTGCGGAACATTGGCCTATACGATGGCTCGGGAGCAGGAAAAGGGACCGGCCGCGGCCCCGGCTGAAAACCGTGAAGAGACGAAAAAGGAAGAGGGGGCTTCGGCGGAGGAACTGCTGCAGGCCGACATCTTGTCGGTGCTTGTGGGCGTTCGATTGATCAGCCTGGTCGATCCTCGCAAGAAGAGCAGCGTGTTTGAACGAATCGGCGCGCTGCGCAAAAAATTCGCACAGAAGTACGGTTTCATTATTCCATTGGTGCGCTTAAGAGACAGCATTAGCCTGGACCCGACTGCTTACGAGATCCGTTTGTATGACCATGTGATCGCCTCGGGCAACATTGAACCGGGCAAGTTTCTGGCGATGGATCCCGGAACGGTGCAAAAGCCGATCAAAGGGCAGGCGGCAAAAGAGCCGGTTTACGGGCTGCCGGCGCTGTGGATCAACGAAACCGAAAAGGAATACGCGGAAATGAGCGGTTATACCGTGATCGACCCGGAGTCGGTGTTAATGACGCATCTGTCGGAAACGCTGAGCCGGCACGCGGCGGACCTGCTGACGCGCGAAGACGTCCAGGGATTGCTGGAGCGGCTGCGCAAGACGCAGCCTTCACTTGTCGGCGAGGTGGTTCCGGAAGTGGTATCGGTCGGCCTGCTGCAGCGCATCCTGCAAAACCTGCTGCGGGAGGGCGTTTCGATCCGGGACCTGCCGCTCATCCTTGAGGCGCTTGGCGAGCACGGCGGACGCACCAAGAACGCCGCCCTTCTTACCGAATTTGGGCGCAAGGCCCTGGCGCGATGCATCACGGGCCAGCTTCGTGCGTCGGATGGCAAGGTTTACGTGATCAGCCTCGACCCGGCGCTGGAACACGGGCTGGTCAATAGCGTCAGCCAGACGGCCGACTCGATCCAGTTGTCGGTTGGGCCCGACGTGGCCAACCGGCTGTCACGCCAGATCGCCAAGGCCTGGAAATCGGTGATGGAAAAGGGAGTGGACCAAATCTCGCTGATCTGCGATGCGCGGATACGGCCGGGCATCAAGAGCCTGCTGAGCCGCCTGGTCCACCAGCTCGCGGTGGTGGCTTATGACGAGATCGTTACGGGTGTAACGATCGAGCCGCTGGAAACCGTAGTCATGCCGGATGTGTCCGTCGGAACGGGCCCGGTGCTGCAGCCGGCTTGAGAATAAGGAAAAACTGTGCTGAACCAGTGCATCAATCGAATCGCGATCAGAATGGCCGTGCTGTTGTTCTTTATCATGGCGGTGGTCGGCTGGGCGTGCGGTCTTGAACCCGCAAGTTGTGCTTCCAGGGCGATCGCCGGGGCCGCGGCAATCTATGTAGTGATCCGGATCGCCGGCCAAATGGTCGTGCGAATCCTGATCGGATCGCTCGTCGATGAACAGGTTCGGCTCCGCCGGGCGAAGAAACCACAAGGATAAACCAGTCGATGTCCTCAGAACAATCCAGTGAAGAATCTGTTGCGGTTAGTACGCAGGCACAGCCGTTGGACCCGGCCGCGCAAAGCGCCTCCGAATTCGCGGCCGACGGCTGTTTCACCGGCCAGGCGCTGAAGGCCTATGGGTCGCAACTGCGCCGGCACGAGGACGAACGCATCCTGCAGTACCTGCCCCTGGTGCAGCGCATCGTTTCCCAGGTGGTCAGCTATCTTCAGCCTCCGCTTTCGCGCGAGGATCTGATCTCGGCCGGAACGATTGGGTTGGTGAAGGCCGCGCGCGATTACGATTCCTCGCGTGATGCCGAATTCAAGACGTACGCTTATATTCGGATCCGCGGAGCCGTGATCGATGAATTACGGGGCTGGTCCTTTGCGCCGCCAAGCGTTAAAAAAATGATCGACAGTGCCCAGGAGTGGAGCCAGCGCATCATGAACGAGCGGGGCAGCTTGCCCGATGACGATGAGTTGGCGTCGCGCATGCACCTGGAGCCGCAAAAGCTGATACAGGTATTTGAAACCGCCCGCGCCCGGCATTTTCTGTCCATTCATGGACTGGATGACAGCGGCCCTGTCCTTGGAGGTTTGCTTGCAGCCTCCGCTCCGGGGCCGCAATCGGCCGTTGAGCAGAAGGAACTGAAACTTCACTTGGCCCGGGCGATGCGGTCTCTGCCGGAGAAACAAAGACAAATCGTGCTTCTCTATTATCACCGCGAACTGACGATGAAGCAGATCGCGGAAGTCATGGAACTGACCGAGTCGCGCATCAGTCAACTGCATGCCGCCGCCCTGTTTAAGCTTTCCGTATTGATGAAGCAGTGGAACGATGCGTCCCCTGACGAACGAAAAGGAATATAAAAATGGCGGAAGGCCCGGAAAAAACGGTCGAACGAATACAGACCTTCGTGCCCGTCGAGAAATCCATATCGATCGACCCGCATCTGGAAAGAGAACCGCAAAAGGAATCCCGGCGGCGGAAAAGGAACAGCGAGTCGCTTCGCACCGTGCAGGAGCAGCTCGAAGAAGAGCAGCAGCTTCGATCCGGCAGAAGCGATGCGATGGACCATATTGATTATCATGCTTAACTGTGGAGTAAATCAATGATCGGCAAACGGGTCAAATTGATCAAGCGCAGCGATGTGGAAGTATCCGGCAGCACCCATTTGCCGGAGTCAGCCGGCGCCCGGAAGACCGTTCGACCGCCCGCGACGGCATGCGCGGCGCAGCAGGCCAGGATCATCGAAAGCAACAGCGAATACGCCATCCTGGAGGTGTGCTGTTCGTGCGGGGCCAAGAGCCATATCCAATGCAATTACGCCAACGTCCATGAAGGGAGCCAAACGTGAAGCATTTAACCCCATTGAATTTGTGCATCCTGGCCGGATTGATCTTCACGGCCGGGTGCGGCGGGCCGGATGACCCGCTGTCGGTTTTCAAGCAAACGGAGATGGCCCCGCAGCCTGGGCCCCCCATGGTGATCGAACAGGCGGATCAGGATATTCAGAAACGCTTTGAGTCGGGCCCTGATGAGCAAAAGGGAGCCGTTCAGAATGCGGTGCTGTGGGCGCAGCGGTATGAAGAAATGTCGCTGAAGAATAATGAATTGCGTGAGCAGAATAATAAACTTGCGCTGCAGAACAATCAGCTTCAGCACGACGCGGAGAAGGTCAAGCTTCAGCTTGAATCGACGCGCAAGGAACTAAATGAAGCCAATGAATTCCTGCAGCAGATGCACGTGGAGCTTACCAAGTGGAAAAGTGACGTGTTGGGCTTTCGCGACGAGATGCGGCAGGCCCAGCAGGCGCAGCTTGAAGCGCTGGCAAAGATCTTGAAACTGCTTGGAGCAGAGCCGATCGAGCAGCCCGACAGCGCAAGAAAGCAGCCTGCCCCTGCGGGCGGAAAGGAATAACCTATGAAGCTGAACACACTGCTGGGCATAATAGCCGCGGCGATGACGGCCGGGTGTCACATCATTGAACCGGTGGAGCCGCCGCAGGGCCATTTCTACCTGAATACGTATGCGGAGGTCGCCTCTGTCAGCAGGGTGGTTCTACTGGAACTGGCCAACCAGTCCACGCAGCCGGAATTGGGCGACATGCTGACGCGAACCCTGGCGGACGGATTGGGGAAAAAACACTTGTTTACGATAAGGACCATCTATCACACGGACCAACTGTGGACCACGCTCAACCTGGACAATATCACGTCTTATTCGTATGAGGACCTCGCTTCGCTCCAGGAGAACCTGCCGGCCGATGCCGTAGTCTTTGGAACAATCAAACGCTACACGACCTACCCGCATTTGCTGATGGCGGTGCATTTGAAGATGATCAATTTGCGAACGGGAGAGCTGGTGTGGGCGATCGAAGAGGTTTGGGACAGCACGGACCGAGACGTGGAATTGAGGATGAAGCGTTATTTCGCGACTGAGATGCGGCGAGGATATGAACCCCTTGACTGGGAACTGCTGGTTACAAGCCCGCGGGCGTTTAATAAATTTGTCGTCTATGAGGTGGTTTCAACGCTGCCGGAACTATCAGGCCGTGAAAAGAATGTAATACCGGACCGAAGGGAGGAAAAATATGCTAAAACAACCGCGGAAAAATCGATGAAAACTGCTAAAATCAATTAAAGTTCAGGCGAGAAGTCTCGAAAATAATACTGATAAGGCATTATCGATCTATATGCAGATACCAGGCGGAAACAACGCAGTTTCAAAAGTGATCATGGAAGGCCCATGCATTCGGCAGGCATGCAAACATCCGGCCAGGCCCGATAACAATGTTGGCGCATCTCTTGAAAGCGGTTTCGAGGCTATCGTAAACAAGGCATTAACACCCGCCCAGGACCAGGAGCTGATTGAAAAGACCCGGATGGAGCTGAATGAAGGACGCCTGGAAAGCGATTTGGCGTTTGAGCAGGCGGCAGATAATTTATTCAGGTACGGATTATAAAGGCAACCGTTTATAAGGCCATGGATGGCCGCACTTTAGCCACAGGGAAGGCAGTAAGATTCGGGCCATGAATTTCCAACGAAATTCATGGCCCTGCCATTTAGGTGTCACACGAAAATATCGATCCGATTCGGAAGGCCGTTGCACGGGTCCGAGTGCTTATAGCAGGACAGCAATGATTGAAGCCGCGGGCTGCGTCCCGGTCGAACGAGAATCTCATAATGGGACGGTTTGGTCGGCCGCATCGGCTTGGTTTCGATCACCCTGGAATGCACGAATCTGGTCATTTTCTCACCCCCGAGAATGTTTTGTTTCTCCAGAAGGTATTCTACCAGAAAGACGGTTTCATTTCCAGCAGCCGCAGACAGCGGGTATGATAAGTCCGATAGAAATCGTTCCTTTGAAGCAGGACCGCCAACGGACTTGCCAAAGCGGGGCAAAGAGGTTAAAGTTTTTTGCGGCTTTCGCGGAGAACGAAGATGAAATTGCTGGCTAGATGTCCCTTATGCAGGACTGTCATGGAACTGGCGATGAGCCATGCCGATAGACGGATTCACTGCATCGCTTGCGGCAGGCTGTTCAAAGTGCCGGATCAACAAAAGCTGCAAAATGCGATCGACAGGCTTGAGGATGCTGCTTCAGAAGTATTTGTTGACGAACAGGGAAATCTGTATGGGTGATGATAAAAAAAGAACCTGCCCGGCAGGTTCTTGAAAGTTAGATCGTGCCACCTGGTTTTTTAGACATTTCCGGTGTGAGCGGCCTGTTCACCTTTTTCTTTCTGGATAGCCAGATAGATTTCCTTGCGGTGAACGGCGATGCTTTTGGGGGCGTTTATACCAAGCCTTACCTTATCGCCTCTGACGTCCACGATCGTGATCTCGACTTCATCACCGATCATAATCGACTCATCCTTTTGTCTGCTTAGGACCAACATTTTTGACTCCCTGTATTTCCCTGTCGAAGCATTAAACATTTCAGCTATTTTACTGAAATCTTTACATCCGTTAACTTTAACTACGCCGGACTGAACATAATGGCCTAAAAAAAAGGGCCTTTACAAGCCGTGTGTTCCAAGTTCAACACTAATTTCGGCGTTTTTGCAGGGGTTAAGCAAACATTTTTATGAATTGAGATTATTTTTGTCCTATGAAAAGGCATGGGAATAGCTAACATTCCGCCAGCAAATGACTTACAGACTGTAATCAAACTGTAGAGATTTGTGGCTGAGGAGTAAACTACTCCCATTATCGGACTATTCGACTTCAGATTCGGGTTTTTGAGCGGTTCGGATCGCTATCCAGAAACCGGTCAGTGCCCCGAGGAACGCGAAAGAAACAAACTGGAGGGGCGTAATTGCGAAAATCGAATGCTGTACGAAGTCCACGGGCCACTTGGAAGAGAGATACTGCAGAGTGTCGGAACCAGCGTTCTTGCTGAACATTACAAAGTAGAGAGCCATGGAACCGAGTATTGCCCATAAATAACCGGCCCGGATGAGGTACTTTATCAGAAAGGCGGCAAGACCAACCGTAACGAAGACCCCGAAGGCCACCTGGCCCTTGCCGGGAAGGCCGATGACCGAGCCGAGTTTAGGGTCCATCTGCCTGAGATCCTGTGCAAAGATGCCAAGCGCAAAATAGACGACCAGGGCCGTAACGACAATGCCGATCAGACCGTTGGTCCATTTTGAGGAAGCGGTTTGAGGCGAAGCACCGTCGATAACGATGGTTTTCGTCTTAATGAGTCTGCTGACAAGGATGCTTCCTAATAGCCCGGCGGCACAAACTACCAGCCAGAATAGCATCTCCCATCGCAGAAAGCCGTAAAGGTGACTTCTGGCTTGGAAATCCTTATTGTAAAGTAGCAAGACGCGCATTGAACCACCCGTGAGGGCCAAGACCGCTGTTCCGGCGGGTGCGGCAAAGGGGGCCAATACGCCGCCGAGCGGATAGCACGCAATATTTGCCAGAATTCCGGCGGCGAATCCCAGCAGGATCAAAATGACCGCGTCTGAGGCGGAGATCTCGCCGGTGAACATGCTGACGGGGCCAAGCGGATCGGCAGGCGCAACCAGCGGCCGGCCCAGGCCGGCGATCAATGCGGCGCCAATCGCCAGAGCGGCTAGGATCCGAATACGCAGCTTCCAATCAACATTGAATAGTCCAAGCCCGAAGTAAATCAGGGCCACTGCCGCGATGATCCACAAAACCAATGGCTGAAGCCATTCCATTTAAGACCCTTTCTGCTTGAGGCTGCCGCCCAAAACGCGGTGCCTCCGCCTGTAAAAAAGAAAACAATACCAGACCTACTGCATCGGGTCAAGGGGCTTATTGATTATTGATTTTGACCATTTATTATTGGCGAGGGGAGACAGCAGGGCGGTTAAGCGCCCTGCTATAAGCGTGCGTAACGCGCCAAAATCTTTCCGGGTGAGAAAGGTCGCAACAGTTATGTTCTTACGGTTGTGCCGTGGGCCTCTTCATCGTGTCTCTTGTTGCAGTGGGCCCCGACCGAGCCGCCGATTGCGGCCGCAATGGCGCAGAGGATAAGCATCACGAACGAGCCCCACGCCGCGGCGGCGCTGACATCTGTGGCCTTTTGGGCGGCTTGCTCTTTTTTCTCGGGCGTGGTTTGTTCGGCCTCCTGCCGGGCCTTGCCCGCCAACTGCTCCAGCTTCTGTTGGATGGCCTGAATGGCGCCTTCGTTGGCGGCAGCGCCGGACTGCACGGCGGATTGAAGCGTTGACAATGCCCCGCCCATGACCTTTCCCGCGGCGCTGGTCAGCATCCAGCCGATGATCACCAGCGTCAGCGCCCAGGTCGTCAGCCCCTGCAGACAGCCGCTGCCCCAGATACCGCTAAGACGAGCAGCCGCCCAGCCCCCAAAAAACAGCGCGATGATCGCGGTGACGATCCACCAGATCGTTGCGCCAATGCCAACCCCCTGTGCCGAGTTCTGGTCGGTCGGGTTCAGCACGGTCAGACCGATCGCCGCGCCCAGGACCGACAGCGTGAACAGGGTGACCAGCGCGAGCAGGGCCCCGGCGATGATGGCGCCCCAAAAAATACGTCTTGTGGGCCGGCATCCATACGGGGAATAAGTTTCACTTGCCGCAGTCATTTTAAGCTCCTTGAGATTTAAGTGCCATTGTGCCGGCATCTTTAAAATCATTTCCGACTACCGGAACGATTCATTTAAATCATAGACGGTCATAGGGGCAGCGGAATGAGCAAATTAAGTAAAACCACTAAGGATAAGGAAGAGGAATATACAAGAATGGAACTAGAGGTATTCGACAAGCTGTTTGAGTTCGATGCGGGTTTGGGGCGAGAAGTCAGGTTCCTGGAGCTGACTGACGAATTCGATATTCAAGCGGGCCAATTGGGTATTGATCTCGTCCATGCAGATGGTGTTGTCGGGGCCAAACGCAGCATTGTCCGAATCGATGAAGTTTTTCTTGCAGAACATCACTCCGTACCCGGCCGGATCGAGTTCCTCATGCCAATAGACCAGCGGCAGGCCGTGCGTGCGGCAGATGATGGGCCGATAAGGATAGATGATGCATTCCTGCTGGCAGAGATAGCCGCATGAAGCGGCCTCGTTGAAAGCCACCGCGCGGTCATTGTCCTTGCGGAGTTCGTCCAGGATCGAAAAAAACTCCACCGGCCAAACCGACAGGTTCAGGCAGCAGTCGCAGCAGCCTTTTTTGCAGGCGAGCTGGCGCGAATGCATCCGCTCAAGATCCTGTGCCAGGCGGTCCACCTCTTCTCGCAGGATGCGGTAACCGATAATGGCGTTGCTGATACTTTCGCTTTCCATACTGTTAGTTCGCAGTTCGTCGTTCTTGGTTCTAGTTAAAAGGGCGGCCGGCTATCAGTTAAACATAAATCCACAAGTTCGTCAATGACCGCGGTTCCGACGCACATAACCGTGTCGGCCGCGCCCCAGTAGAGCTTGAGCGTGCCGTCGGGTTCGCCGATGGCGGCGCAGGTGAACACCACATTGTGGACATAGCCGACCAGTTCCCACGGATCCTCGGGCGCCAGGATCCAGCGGTCGCAGACGCCCAGGACGACGGCGGGGTCATCGAGCTTATGCAGGCAGACGCCCAGCCGATAGACGCTGCCATCCATGGTAGGAAAGACGCCATGGTAGATGTTGAGCCAGCCCTTAGGCGTCCTGATGGGAGGCGCGCCGGGGCCGATCTTCATCTCGTCCCAGTGGTACATAACCGGTTTCATCACCACGCGGGAATCGCCCCAGTGGCGAAGGTCCGGCGAGTAGGCGATCCAGATCGACCACGGGCTGATGTCTGAGTGCGGCCGGTCGAGTTTGACGTAGCGGCCGCCGATCTTCTCCGGAAAAAGGACGGTATTGCGGTAATCGGCTTGCGTGATGAAGGCAATACGCTCAATGGATTCAAAGTCGCTTGTTCTCGCCAGCCCAATCCGCACGCCATGCCGGGAATAGGCGCTGTACGTGATATAGTAGCTGCCTTCGAGCGGATTGATGCGCGGGTCCTCGACGCCGAAGGCCTCGTATTCGGCAAAGATGCCCTCTTTGGCGCAAGTCATGAAGGGCTGCGGGTCCACCGTGAAATGAAAGCCGTCGTCGCTGACGGCCTTGCCGATGATGGAGCGGCCGGTATCCAAGTGCGACCGGAAGAGCATGATGTAGCGGCCGTCATACTTGACGACTCCGGCATTGTGGACGGTCTCAACCTTGTAGGGGACATCCTTTTTGGTCAGGATCGGGTTGCCTTTATAACGCTTTACAAATTCGTTAGCCATACTGACTCCGCATCTGAAATCCATTTGTTTAGGTCCATTGTAATGCTGCAGGCGCAAGCGATGCAGTGCGAAATGACACGTATGGATTAAGCAATTCGCCTAAAGATTTCGGCGTAAACAGCTTCATAGCCGCCGACCATGCGGTCGATGGAGAAATGCTGCTCGACGCGACTTCGGCAGGCAGCACGATTGAGCGTTCCGACTTTGGAGACTGCGGCCGCGGCTTCTTCGACGGAGTTAACGAGAAAACCGGTTTCCCCAGCGGCGATTACCTCGCGGCAGGAGCCGCGGTCATAAGCGATAACGGGGATACCGGCGGCGTTGGCCTCGGCCAGCACAAGTCCGAACCGCTCGGGCAGTTCGTTGAGGTGCAGCAGGGCATAGGCCACCTTAAAGGCGGCGTCGCGCTCGGCGGGGCCGATCGGACCGATGTATTCGACAAAACGGCCGTCGATGTGCGGCTGGATGAGCAGGTCGAAATAGGCACGGTCCTGGATGATGCCGGCGATGAGAAGCTTCATGCGGGCACGTTTGGCGACTTCGATCGCCAGGTGAACGCCTTTATCCGGATGAATGCGCCCAAGGAACAGAAGCTTGTCGCCGGGCTCGGGGCGGAAGGTGATGTTGCTGATGTCGATGCCGTTATAGACGGTGGCCAGGTATGGCAGCTCGGGATCGCGGTCGGCATTGCTGATGGAGACAAAGAAAGAATCGTTCTTGTACTTGTGATACACGCGGCGGATACGGTCTGAGGAAAAGCCGTGAATCGTGGTCAGTATAGGCGTTTTAATGAGGCGTGAGTAGGTGAGCGGCAGGAAGTCATAATTATTATGGATCAAGTCGAAATCGGCGGCGTGTTCCATCAGTTCGGCGATGTGGAGGCATTCGACCACTTTGGCGTCCTCGCCGGGCGTTTCTTCGTAGCCGCGTTCGATGATGGAATGGAGGCGGGCGCGCGTGATCGAGTCGGCGGTGGCAAACAGAGTGACGTTCCAGCCGCGTTTGACCAGGCCCTCGGTGATATTGCTGGCGACGGTTTCCCATGCGCCGTATTGGCGCGGGGGCGTTCGCCACGCGACGGGGGCCAAAATGGCGATACGTTTGGTTTTGCGAAGTTCGTCAATGGTCATGGCCTTGGTATTTGGCCACAGATTAACACAGATTTACACCGATTCAAATCATTCGAAAAGCTCATTTTGAACCAGCAAATTGCCTGCACTCCATGCGCTAAACAGGGATGTGATTTTTTAGATGATTACTCACTGGTTTGCAGTGCCACGGCCGAGGCAATCGCGAAGTTGGAGGTGTGGGTGATGCTCAGCGTGATTTGCTCGATCTGTTTTTCATCAGCGATCTGGCGAACTCGGCCGCGGAGACTCACCTGCGGCTGACCGAAGGCATTGTTCGTAATTTCGATATCCGTCCAGGCGATCCCGTCGCGCCAACCGGTGCCGATCAGTTTCATTACCGCTTCTTTGGAGGCAAAACGGCCGGCCAATTTCTCGATGCGATTCTTGACTTTTCCGGCATCGGCTAGTTCCGTGGCCGTGAACACTCTTTCAAGGAACCGCTGCTCGTGGCGGCTGAGCATTTGCTCGATCCGTCCAAAGTCCACCAGGTCAACTCCATGCGCGATTATTTTCATTGAACTTGCAGCAGCTTGTTTTACGGAGTGGTTACATCGGAAGGCGCAGCGCCTGCGGCCAGTTCAGTGCCGTTCCTTCCCCAGCGTTGATACGCTTGAGCGGTACAGTAATCCACAAACCGGTCCATCTGATCAATATTGGCCTTACGCACGAGACGGTTAACAAAGTCACTATACTGCTTCTGGCGAAACTCGAATTGCATCTGCTCTTCGACATTATTCTGCACCTCGGCAAAAGACTTGCAAATGCCTGGCTGATTGCTGGTCATTTTCAATATGAAAAAGTGTCCATCGTTTTCGATGGGTCCGCGGACTTGGCCGGCCTGCATCTGCACAGCCGCCGTCTCCAGCACATCGTAGGGCTTGGGCAGCGAACCTTCGCCGACGGTCACAGGCGTGACTTTACCGCCGATCGCGGCCAGCGGCCCATGCGACCATGTCCGGGCTAATTCGGCAAAATCTTCGCCGGCACTGGCTTTGCCGGTCAGCTCTTCGGCAAGCTGTCGTGCGGCCTGCTCACGGGTTTGATTTTCCGCGATCTGTTCAAGTTTTAGTTCGTTGGGCATGATGTCGATCAGACTGAATTCGACCGTAGGCGCTTTGCAGAACTGCTCATCCTTGATGCGGTTGTAAAAGTCAACCAATTCATTATACGAGAACCGCTGGCTCTCCTTGAAGTTCTTGTTGATGTAAGATTGCGTCATGATCAGTTTTTTCTGGTAGGCGCGGAATGATCGCCAATCCATGCCCATTTCCTTGATCTTCTTTTCAGCGAGGGCGTAATTGTTGCCGTAACTCGAGACAAAACGCGAGATCTCGGAGTCGAGCGCTTTGTCGAGAGATTCGTCAATATTTTCGGGAGCGGATTTGCGGGCTTCCTGGTAAACCAGGATGTCAGTGACCTTGCCCTTGACGGCCTCGCGGATATAGGGTGCGGCGCCGGTTTCAAAGGCGTTCTTTTCCATTCGTACGGCTGCCGGCTGAAGGGTTTTTCTCGCCATATTCAGGATCTCCTCGGCGGTGATCGCTTCCGAATAGACAGCCAGCGTCATCCCGCCGGAAGCAGCGGGCAAATCGTAATGATTTGACAGCGGGATGTGCTGCATTTGTTCCGGCGTGAATGTACCCTGGGGAATTCTGTTTCCTGAACAACCGCTCATCAGCATCACAGCCACACAGGCCGACAGGCCCAGCGCAAGTGCCTTCTTGCTCATAGCATTCTCCGTAATCGATCTCGAGGACGAGTTTGCAGGATTATACGCTATTGCCGAAGTATTGAAAACCTCTTTTTCGAGTAGATTTTGACCATGGATATCGACCTCTCAAGTCCTTTGACCACAAAAACTAAGCATTATGCTCATAGGATTTAAGGGTTTTGCTTATTTCGCGTTGTCAATCGATAACCTACACTTTACGAAATTTTGTAACAGCGGCCTTCAGCGGCGGAGGCGGTTGTGTGGACCGTCATAAGCTAAAAGGGAGCACGCTGTCGAGGCAAGAAAGGAATGAAACCATGACGCACAAGATGTTGTTAGCAGCCAGTATCTTTTGCTTTGCTGTGTCGGCGATCGGGTTGGGACAAGGGTTCACTGCCGGAGACAAAATTTTCACCATCAGCGGCATCGGATCCAGCACTGAAGGATTCGAGGATAACGCATTTGCTGCACAGGCCGAACTGGGGTATTTCCTGACGGATGCGTGGGAAATCGACCTTCGGCAGGCCGTGTCTATCCTCGACGAGCCGGGCAGCGATGATGACTGGGCCGGCAGGACCGTCCTTTCTCTCGATTACAATTTTAACATGGGATGCATTGTTCCCTTCGTCGGGTTTAACGCCGGTTGGCAGTATGGGGATGTTATGGATACGTGCATTGGAGGTCCCGAGGCGGGTCTGAGATGGTTCGTTAATGATACCACTTATATACAATTGAGAGCCGAATACGAGTGCATCTCTGACAAGCTCGACACCGGTTACTTCTACTCGCTTGGCGTAGGTTTCAGATTCTAAGAGTTTGTGTTCTGTTTGCAGACTGGCAGCATGCGGACTGGCACGGGGTATTATAGGCCTGTAAGGCAGGCGTAATACCCCGTGTCTTTGCTATGCGCCGCCTTTGCACCCGCGGAAAAGGAATTTCCGCTTGACAATAGGCGATTTGAGCGAGTATAAGTTGCTGCACAAGCGTCTGGCGGGTGTAGTTCAGTGGTAGAACGTCAGCTTCCCAAGCTGGATACGCGTGTTCGATTCACGTCACCCGCATCTTGACTGTAAATGACTGCACGTGACTGCAAGTGACTGCAAGTGACTAAATTCCGATTTTACCAAGGTTTACGGCACTTCTTCAAGATTTTACGCATCGTCAATAGCCCTCCAAATTGACAGCAAGTGACTACAAGTGACTCCAGCGGTACACATTTTTTACCAGTTTACTGCAAGCGCCACTGCAAGCGCAAGCATTAGTTTCCACGAATTTCGGCCGTGTGCCGGCCTCATTGTGAGACTGGGGTTTGTGCTGCGGTCAGCGGAGGATCTCGCAACACGGGCCAACGTGGGGCGATGTGGCAAAGTGTTTTGAAGAAGATTCCTGAATTATTTAATTTCGGCTTGCTTAGTCGCATAATGTCGATATGATTCAACAGAAGATTAATGGAGTTCTTGGGTATGCCTTTCCTCCTCTGACCAATTTTGGAGATTGGTTTGGAAGTCCCGTTGATCTGCTTTGGCTACGAGGGCGGATTTGCTGGAATAGACCTGTATGCCCAGGCAAGGGAGAGTGCGGATGTATTATGCACACACATCGCCGGAAGGCGGCGGTGACTGGCAAGAATTGAAGGACCACCTTGAGGGAACCGCAAAGTTGGCACAAGAGTTTGCCTCCACATTCGGTGCGGGCGAATTGGGCTATATCGCAGGGCTTCTGCATGATTTTGGGAAATATACGCGTGCATTCCAAGACTATCTGAAGCGAAGTATGGCTGGCGAAGGAGTGAGTCGCGGTGAAGTTATTCATGCCTTGCAAGGCGCAAAGTTTGCGAATGAGGCGATCAGTGATTCTGTGATTGCTGACATTATTTGCAACGTACTCGCGACCCATCACGGAGGCTTGTTCGATAGCATTACCGATGGCCAAAGAACATTGATTCGCAAAATAGACCAAAGCGAGAACAAACTTCATTACGAGGAGGCAAGAAAGGAATTCAGCCCCAGCATCAACGAAGCGGAACTAAAAACAGAAATCATAAATTTCTGTGGCACAGGCCACTCAAAAGATTTGAATCCACTCTTTATGCTGCATTTCCTGACAAAGGCAATTTATTCCTGTGTAGTTGATGCAGATAGATGCAACAGTGCAGGTTTGGAAATCAATGATACGAGACCGGACTGGGTGAAGTTGATTCAACAGTTGGATGCTTATCTGACCTCCTTTGGTGAGGACAGCGACATTGATAGAGTTCGAAAGAGTATTTCCGAACAATGTCGGGAAGGAGGTGGTCGACAGCAGGGGATTTACACGCTGTCTGTTCCTACGGGTGGAGGAAAGACGTTGTCGAGCTTAAGGTTTGCCTTGGCTCATGCTCGAAAGCACAACCTGAAGCGTATTATTTATGTTATTCCTTATCTGTCCATTCTGGATCAAACTGCATCCAAGATGTATGAAGTTTTTACTGATGATAGCGGCGAATTAATATTGGAGCATCATTCCAATATTGAATTGCCGGAAAACGACGATGATGACGAGCGGCATCGACTGTTAACTTCCCGTTGGGACAGCCCGATTGTCTTGACCACAATGGTGCAGTTTCTTGAGACGGTTTACAGCAATCGGGCATCAAAACTACGGAAATTTCACAATATGTCGGAGACAGTTTTGATTTTTGATGAAATCCAAGCTTTGCCGATAAAATGTGTCCACCTGTTCAATGAGGTAGCCAATTTTTTGCAGACCTTTGGAAAAACAACCATTTTGCTTTGTACTGCAACGCAACCGCATCTGCACAAGACCGAGCGCCCGGTACGATTGTCTGACAATCCGGATATCGTCAACATTACGTCGGATAAACTGAAAGTATTTGAACGGGTTTGCATTGAAGATAAAACTCAATCTGTCATGGATCATAAGCAAATCGCGGAGCTGGTTGTAAAACAAATTAAGCAGAACAAAAGCACGTTGGTCATTCTGAACACCAAAGGTGATGCCCGTCAGGTATATGAGCAGTGCAAAAAGGTTGAATGTGAAAAAGCATTTTTAACAACAGATCTATGTCCGGCACACCGTCTGAGTATTCTTGATCGTTTGCGGAAGAATCTCAAACCAGAAACTAGAAAGTTAACTTTGTGCGTCAGCACACAACTTATCGAGGCTGGCGTGGACGTGTCGTTTGACTGTGTAATTCGCGCAAAAGCTGGTATGGATAGCATTATTCAGGCCGCGGGTCGCTGCAATCGTAATAGAGAAAACGCGATGCCTCAATCGGTGTTTGTCATCGACGTACAGGATGAAAAGCTGACCTATCTCCCAGAAATTCAAGATGGAAAAGCCGTAACGGCAAGAGTGTTTCGTGAAAATCAGGATAGCAATCTGTTAAGCGAAAAGGTTATAGAGCGGTTTTATTACTACTATTTCCATGCCCAGAAAAACAAAATGGATTTTGACGTACAAGGCAAACAAACAACTATATATAGCTTACTCAGTGACAATCCATTAGGAACTGTGGCTTACCGCAACAGAAATAGAAACATCTATGCAGGATTACCATGTGCCTTTCAAACCGCGGCGGAAGCTTTCTCCGTTATTGAAGGTGCCCAAATCGGTGTGGTTGTTCCCTACGGCGACGCTTTAAAACTCATTAATAAGTTTGAGAATTATTATATACCGAAAGATAAATTACGGATTCTGAAGCAATTACAGAAGTACACCGTATCCGTTTATTCCAACTGGATGCACAGACTCGAATCCGTACGGGCCATCGAAGCAATTGATGACACTTTTTACTTACTGAGTCCGGATTATTATGACTCAGAAGAATATGGGTTGAGGCGTGAGGCGTTATTTTCATATTTGAATGTGTAATCAAAGGCAGGTGTTAAATGAGTAAAAAAAGAAATTCGGTCGAATTTAAGGTCACGGGACGATATGCCTTATTCTCTGATCCTGTTACACGGGTGGGCGGTGAGAAGTTTTCATATCAGGTCCCAACCTATCAGGCACTCAAAGGCATTCTTGAAAGTGTCTACTGGAAACCAACTCTGATTTGGGTCATCGATGCTGTACGAGTCATGAAAAAGATTCAGACTGAATCTAAAGGAATCAAAACGCTGCAAATGGACGGAATATATCCAAGCCAGAAAAATCCCAAAGTGAAAGAGTCTGCATTGAATGATCTTTCCTATTACACTTACTTGCAAGATGTTGAATATCAGGTTCTTGCCCATTTTGAATGGAATAAGTATCGTGAGGAACTTATCAATGACCGGAACGAACATAAGCACCACAACATTGCCAAGCGAAGTATCAACAGAGGGGGACGGCGTGACATATTTCTCGGCACTCGTGAATGCCAGGGTTATGTTGAAGAATGTATTTTCGGCGAGGAAAAGGGTTTTTATGATCAATATGGAGACCTGGACTTCGGTGTTATGTTTCACGGATATGACTATCCCGATGAAACGGGAGAAGACGAACTTGTAGTCCGCTTATGGAGGGCAAAAATGAAAGATGGTTTAATTGAATTTCCAGCCCCAAAGGATTGCGATCATTCCTTGCGGCGATTTATACGGAAAATGACAGCAAAGGAATTTGAGAACAATCGTAACTTCACGCTCATCGACAATGATCTCTGCATGGCTGATTTGAGGAAGGAGGATTGAAATGGGATTCTGGCAGCATTTAGCGGACAGCTACGATCGAAACGCCGAAGCATTGAAGTTAACGTATCCGCTTTCAACAACTTCGGTTTCAAATAATGCGGATATGATTGTAGTGATCGTTATCGACAGTGAAGGTAATTTTGTTCGTTTTGAAAAAATGGACAAGAGGTCTTCCGGAAATAAAAGGGGGCCGGGAAATCCGCTCCTCAATATCACAATTCCTGTGACGGAAGAGAGCATGGGGCGTTCAAGTGGTATCGCACCGCACCCAGTGTTTGATCAATATGAATATCTAAGGGGAGATGGTAAAAAATATGATGCCTATATTGATCAATTGAGGGGCTTCTCAGAGTGTGAATTCGCACCGAAACAGGTTAAAGCTATTTTCCAATACATTTCGAAAAAGAGTGTTGAGAAAGATCTGTCTCAGTTAAACCCAAAAGACAAAACAAACATCATATTCAAGGTTGAAATACCGGGCAATCCGCAGCCAAAAGTATGGGAAGATGAGACATTCTTTAAAGCCTGGCACCAATACTATTTATTAGTAAAGAGTCAACGGGCTGGTGCGAAAATAATGGCCATGAAAGAATTGGTCGAAAACGAGAAGTTGTCATCACAGGAAAAGGAGCAGTTGAAAGAGCATGCAATGCTGAAAGATATGACATCAGTGGACTATATTACTGGTGTTGAACAGCCAACAGCCGTATATCATCCGAAAAAAATCTCAAATGCATCGGCAAATTCAAAACTTATTTCTGATAACGATAAAATGAATTACACGTTCCGGGGTAAATTCAGCAAATCATCAGAAGCCGTATCCATCGGTTATGAAACTACTCAAAAGGCGCATCAGTTTTTGAGATATCTCATCAGCGATCGGGGATATTACTGCGGTGAACAGGTGATTTTGTCTTTCACAATTGGCTCAATGGAAAACGTATTGCCGCCGCCGATAGAAGAAAAGAGTATTTGGAGCATTTTGCGGGGATCTGTATCGCAAACGGAGAATGATAAACAGATATATCTTCGTGCTGAAACTGGTTTTGATTATGGCGATGCGCTTAGAAAGTCGCTGGCTGGTTATAGTTACGGTAAAGCACTAAAACAACATGCCAGAACGGCAGTAATGGCGTTAGACGCAGCTACGACAGGACGATTGTCCATCACTTTTTACCGTGAATTAGATCAGACCGATTATCTTGAAAAAATAGCTGACTGGCATGATAAGTGTAAATGGCATCAGAAATTCTGGGACAAGGAAACCAAGAAATATATCCTTTACACTGGAGCGCCGTCCGTTGACAAATTTATTGAGGCCGTTCATGGCAAGGCCCGTGGCGGTAAGGATGAGAGCTATATAAAAATCAAGAAGGCAGCTCGGGAAAGGTTGCTTCGTTGTATGTTTGACGGTGCACCTTTACCAATGGACTTCGTCGTGTCGGCAATTCGACGCTCTTCAAATCCATTGGGAATCATAAACAATGGGAAGTTTGACCGCAATGGTTTTGACCAGGTTGTATCAACAACATGTGCGTTGGTACGGAAGTTTTATCAACAAATTGGAAAAGAGGACTATAAAATGAGCATTGAATCCAACAGAACAGATCGCGATTACATTTATGGTAGGTTGCTTGGTGCGGCAGATAAACTGGAGGAATATGCCCTGTACAAAAAGGATAATAAATCTGAACGTGCTACTGCCGCGATTCGATATATGCAAGCCTTTGCCCAACGACCGTTCAGAACATGGCAGACAATACATGGTTGTCTTAATCCGTATATTCAGAAAGTGAAAGGAGGATTTGCATTTAATGAAATTCAAACGATAAAGGATATCTTCATGTCTGGCGACTACGAAAATGATGCGCCATTGAACGGCTCATATTTAATAGGTTACTACCATGAACGAGCTTACATTGACAGCCTTATAGAAGCTGCCGGTAAAAAAAACAACCTTCCCATGTTACGAAAAGGAGAACAAAATGACGGACAATAAATCCCTTTCAAACAAGATTGATTTCGCGGTGGTTATCTCCGTGAAACGGGCAAACCCGAATGGCGATCCCCTCAATGGAAATCGCCCACGCCAAACTTATAATGGTTACGGCGAAATCTCTGATGTATGTCTCAAGCGCAAAATCCGGAATCGATTGCAGGATATGGGCGAATCTATTTTTGTGCAATCTGATGACAACCGTGCTCCGGGCGATGAATTCCGTTCCCTTAATGATCGGTTCAATGCGGCAAATCTTTCTGATACGCGAAAAGACTCCTGTGTCAGATGGTTTGATGTTCGTGCCTTTGGCCAAGTGTTTGCATTCAAAAAAAAGGTGAAGGGAAGGAAGGGGTTGGATTCGGAAGCGTCAGAAGAGAATGCTGATGCAGTATCCATAGGCATACGGGGGCCCGTTACCATTCAGAGCGCATTCAGTATTGAGCCTATCATGCCCGATAGTCTGCAAATCGTCAAGAGCGTTAATCTCGAAACCGAACGGAACCCTGATAAAAAAGCCGCTGATACGATGGGTATGAAGCACCGCGTCGATAAGGGAATTTATGTGACGTATGGAGCTATTAACACACAATTGGCCTGCAAAACAAGTTTTTCAGATGTGGATGCGGAAAAACTGAAGACTGCCCTACAAACCTTATTTGTGAATGACGTGTCTTCTGCCCGCCCGGAAGGAAGCATGGAAGTGGTCAAGGTAATCTGGTGGAAGCATAGCAGCCCCAATGGTCAATATTCTTCGGCGAAAGTACACAGAAGTCTAAAGGTTAGCAAAGAGGGAAAAATTGACTTTGACAAACTGGATGGTTTGTCCCCTGAAGTTATTGACGGCCTTTAATGTTTACTGAAGATCAACTTATCCCGCTTTCGGCTTTGCAGCACTGGGTTTATTGTCGGCGGCAGTGCGGGTTGATTCATTTGGAGCAGGCGTGGGCGGAGAATCATCTGACGGCTGAAGGACGCCTGCTGCATGACCGTGTGCATGAATCGGAAACCGAAAATCGGCCGGGTGTGCGGATTGTGCGCGGACTTCGGCTGGTTTCTTATGCACTGGGGCTGGTCGGGCAGGCGGATGTGGTCGAGTTCTATCGCGGCGACAGCGGGATTACGCTGCCGGAGGCGGACGGTCTCTGGCAGCCGTTCCCCGTCGAATACAAGCGAGGCAAGCCGAAAAAGGACGACTCCGACAGTCTCCAACTTTGTGCCCAGGCCCTGTGTCTGGAAGAGATGCTGCAAACAGAGGTTCCGGCGGGTGCTTTTTTCTATGGCAAGCCCCGCCGGAGGACCGATGTGACGTTCGATACCCGACTGCGGGATTTGACCAGGCAGACGGCCGCGGCTTTACATGAGCTTTTCGAATCCCGGCAGACGCCAAGAGAACGCTATACCAAGAAATGCGATAACTGCTCGCTGTACCTGCAATGTATGCCGCAGACGACCGGCATTGACAAGAAAATCGACATGTATCTGTCGAAGGCCTTTGAACTGCCGCCGGAAGGAGATGACGAGTTGTGAAACAATTGTTGAATACGCTGTTTGTGACGACGCAGGGGAGTTATCTGTCGAAAAAAGGGGATACCGTCCTGGTCAACGTTGAACAGGAAACGCGATTGCGGGTCCCGATTCATACGCTCGGAGGCATTGTCTGCTTTGGTAATATCGGCTTCAGTCCTTTTCTGATGGGACTCTGCGGAGAAAACCAGGTTCATTTGTCTTTCCTGACCGAAAACGGTCGCTTTCTGGCGCGCGTTCAGGGGCCGGTCAACGGCAATGTGCTGTTGCGCAAAGAACAATACCGTCGTTCGGATAATCTGCAGGAAAGCGCAGAAATAGCCCGTGGCATCGTGCTGGCGAAGATTGCCAACTGCCGGGTCGTTCTGCAGCGTGCTTTACGCGACCGTCCGGAAGGTCAATCGGACGGACAAACCGCTATATCCAGTGCCATCAATAACCTAAGCTATCCGCTTGAAGACCTCAGACGTCCGTCCGATCTGGATAACATTCGCGGGATCGAAGGCATTGCCGCCAATACCTATTTTTCTACGTTTGATCACTTGATTACTTCCAATAAAGAGGACTTCTATTTCAAAGATCGAAACCGGCGACCCCCTCTGGACAATGTCAATGCCATGCTGTCCTTTGTCTATACGCTTCTGGTCCATGATATCAGTGCGGCCTTGGAGGCGGTTGGCCTGGATCCCGCAGTTGGTTTCTTGCATCGAGACCGCCCCGGCCGCCAGAGTCTGGCATTGGATATGATGGAAGAGTTTCGACCTTATCTGGCGGATCGATTTGTGCTGTCCCTGATAAACCGAAAGCAGGTTCGTTCTTCCGGTTTCCAAAAGACCGAATCCGGTGCCATTACGATGGATGAAGATACACGAAAGGCCCTCCTGGTAGCATGGCAGAATCGAAAACAGGAGGAGTTGATGCATCCGTTTTTGCAGGAGAAAGTCAAAATCGGATTGCTGCCGCACGTGCAGGCGATGCTGATGGCTCGCTATTTGCGAGGAGATTTAAGCGGCTATCCGCCATTCCTGTGGCGATAGCTTTAGGAGCAAGTGACTATGATGGTGTTAATAGCTTACGATGTGAATACGGAGAC
>JAJFTK010000125.1 GCA_021372945.1 Planctomycetaceae bacterium
GATGAGTCAACTCAAAGCCCGGATGCACCAGATCATCTGGCGTCAGGAGGTTCAGAATGTGATCAACTATAGCCATGAAAAAACTGTTATCCGCCGCTTGGAAAAACTCTTGGCGGCCTAAAATTCGGTCAGTTTGAGTAAGTAATGAAAAAGACCCTCTTTACTTTTTCAATGACGCGGCATTCCACGCACATTGTATAAAGGAACATGAGCTGGGCGACAGTGCCATAAGACGGCACAACGAACTTTTGGAATTGGCTAAAGCAAAGAAGCGAAAATGCTTCGTGTGTAAAAACAGTGTCGATAACCCGGATGACTTTTTCTGTTTTGGCTTTTCGCCATCAGAAGAGTTTTATCCGACGGTGCCATACAGCGTATGCCATCAAACATGTCTGAAAGAATGGAAAGGACTGCAAAACACCTGCGAGCAACTCACCCAGCTTTATGAATCGGGGAAGTGGGTTGGAAGAGGTCCGGCGCTTGTATTGAAGATATTAAGGGAAGCAGTCTTAACAAGAACAAAATAAGTGCTCTGATCTGTTCTGTAGAAGAATTAAGAATAAGGGACAAAGAATAACAGGAAGAATAACAGGGACAGGAATCAATAAGGATCAGAGAAAACAAAAGCGGCAAAGGCGGAGGGCCTTGCCCCGGCAAGAACGGTTTTAACCACGGAATACACGGAATAACACGGAATAGGTCAGGAGAAGGGGGGCTTTATTTCCCCTGGGTTGCGCTGCGTTTTACCTATGGCGATTCACATTGAAGGCCTGCGGCCTGGTTCATGCATGCACAAGAACACAGGAATGAAGAATGCAAGGCAGGATGCGGGCGGTACGGGAAGACACGGGCGAGACGCCCGTGCCACGATAAGCATGCCGGCTGGAAGCCGGCGGTACCGAAAGTTTGCCGGCAGGATGCCGGCGGTACCGAAAAGCGGAAGGAAAGTCACTTTAATTGGATGATGGCACTCCAGGGCTTGCGTGGGAGCCTGCCCCCAATTCGCGGGCTATAGAAGTCCGCCTCCACCAATGCGGAAGCCTGTCGTACCAATTGCCGGCCTGAAGCCCGGATTCCCTTTGCACCAGTTCGGGCGGGGGGCGTAGTAGTGACAGGCAATGAGTGAAAGGAGCCAAAGATGGCGATACGAAAAGTACATTACGGGCATTTGCGCCGGGAGCACCAACACGCCGGAATTGGACATCTGCGAAATTGGCTTCGTGACAGCCGGTTTTGGGCGATCGTCGCGATTATCATATTGTTTGCGTTGATGTTGCTTGCGTTTCTTTATTCGCAGCCAGCAGGGCATACGGCTTATCGACCGATTTATCCTTATTACTGGCCGTATCCTTAGCCAATAGTCGGTGAGTCGGTAGTCGTGAGTTGAACGGAGCTTGAACGTTTACAAGAGCTTGGAAGGATTAAATCATGGCTTTTCATGGAAGACATTTAAGACGTTTGCAGCGAGGGCATCCTCGAGTCAAGATAGAGCACGTGCACGTTCAGTGGTATCATAACCCGCGGGTTCTCCTTGGAATCCTGGTAGCGGCTTTTATACTGATGATCGTGCTGGCGGTCATCTTTACGGGACCGGATAGAGGGACGGGTATTACGTCTTTCTTTAGCCCGTACTGGCCGTTTGCGAATGGATAACAAGCTTGATTCTAAATGCTCTAAACACTTTTTCGGTGTTTACGGAGTTGATCTATGAAGTTCTGCATATCGGGCGCGAGGGGGGCGATAAACTCCATCCTTTTTTCTGTGACGGGATGGTTTAGTTCCAGTTTCCAGGCGTGCAGGGCGCAGCGGGCAAGGAGCGGTTCTTCAGGGGCCGGTTCTCGGTTTTCGATCTGCCATGGATAGACGACCTTGCCGCCGTACATGTCATCGGCGACGATGGGGTGCTTGATATAGGACATGTGGACGCGGATCTGGTGCGTGCGGCCGGTTTTTAGGTCAAGCTGTACGACGGAGTAGCCGGTGAATTTTTCCAAGACATAATAGAGCGTCACGGCCTCTTTGCCGATGTCGTGGCGGATGGCGAATTTTTCACGCACGCCCGGATGCACGCCCAACGGCTGGTTGATGCGGTCGGCATCGAGTTGGGGCGTGCCGTGGATGACGGCCAGGTACGTTTTTTTGGTGGTGCGGTCGGCGAACTGGCGCGAGAGCTTCCAGTGCGAGGTGTCATCCTTGGCGACGACCAGGCAGCCGGTGGTGTTGCGATCGAGGCGGTGGACGATGCCGGGGCGAAAATCCTCGCCGACGCCGGAGAGTTTTTGAAAGTGATAGACCAGGCCATTGACGAGCGTGCCGTTCTTATAGCCGCGGGCCGGGTGGACGATCAGGTTGGCCTGCTTGTTGAGGACGAGGATGTTGTCATCTTCATAGATGACGTTGATGGGGATGTCCTCGGGCGTCAGCTCGCGAAGTTCGCGCGGCGGCAGGATGAGATCAACCTCGTCGTTGGGCGAGAGATTGTAGCTGGGCTTGGCGGGGCGGCCGTTGATATTGACGCCCTGCTCCCTGATGAGCTTCTGCAGGCGCGTGCGGCTAAAGCAGCTGAAGCGGCCGCACAGGTATTTGTCGAGCCGGCGGAACTGAAGGTTGTGGCCGATCTTAAAGCGCAAGTGCTGGCCGGCAAGGTTCTGGGCCTCTTCGTCCGTGAGCGAGGTTTCAAGTTCGAGGACCTCTTCGCCGGGCGCAATGCTTTCGTCCGCCTCTTCGTCGGGCGCTAACGGGTTATTTTGGTTTATGGGCATGCCGTGCTATTCGTTTGGCGCGGGATTTTGTTCGGCTGGCGCAGGCTGCGGCGCGGCGGGCGCTTGCGGCGCGACGGGCGCTTGCGGCACAGCGGGCGGTTGCGCAGGTTGCTGAGCAGGGGCGATCGGGGCCTCCTGTGCCTCCGCCTGCGACTGGCGCTCGGCCGGAGCGGGTTCGATCACCGGGGCCGACTCGATTGCAGGACCAGCCGCGGGGGCCGGCGCGTTGGTGTCAGCGGCGGCGGGCGTCTCGACTGGGGCCGGAGCGAAATATACTTTCTCGATCTTTTCCTTCAGTACATCCAGACGGTCCTGGGCCTGGGCGGGAACCACGGTTGCGGCGTAGGATTCATTCTTAAGGATGTCCTGGTAAACTTGCGAGGCTTGATCGGTTTGGCCGAGTTCTTCGGAGCACAGCCCCAATCCAAGCTGGGCCATGCCCTTAATCTCGGGGTCCTTTGCCTGGCTGAAGGCCTTCTGGTAAGCGTCCTGTGCCTTTTTGATCTGGGCCTCTATCGTTTCGGCAGGGACCTCTTGTTTGCGAAGCTGCAATTCGGTGCGGATCGTTTGAGCGGCCTTGATTTGGGCCAACGCGGCCAGGTTTGGACTGTCAAGCTTGTCGGCCTTTGCAAGGAGGGCGTCGGCATTCACCAGCAGCAGGTCGAGGGCCTGCTGGCGGGCCTGCGCATCCTTTTCGTTCTTGATGACCGCGTTGACGGCATCCTGTTCGAGCATCTGGATGTTTTCAGTGATCGTGGTCTGTTCGGCGATGTCCCTGGTCTTGGCCATGCGGCTGAGCATGGGCCACGTGAGCAGGCCGATAACGATCAGGATCAGACCGATGATGAAATTGAGGTTCTTTTTAATGGTGTCGGGCAGGTCACCGATCCAGGCTGCCAGTTCGTTGGTCTTGAGTTCATGACGATGTTCAGCGTCCATTTTTTACCTTTCTATCCAGTCTTTTAATGTCGATTTATTTGGGGTTCGCAAGAACCGGCCATTTGGGCCGGACGTATTGACGGCCTACAGACAAACAAAGCGGGTATTATAAAAAAAATGCCTTTGACTTGCAACATCTGTTTAGAGATACTAAAGGCAGATTCCGGAGTAGTTTTGAGTATGAGTTTTGAGTTATTTTCCGCGTGGGATCTCAATAACTTGCAGAATATTCACGGGCATGACGCCTTGTTGTTATGAAAATCACGGCAAGACACGGGCATGATGCCCGTGATACCATCAGGGGTTTAAAATGGGTTTTTGCATAAAAATGAAGGCTTTTTTGCCTGTTTTCACGATTCTGTGCCTGATCGCCTGGGCGGGGGCTGCACAATACGCCTCCGGCCGCGGGGCGGCCGCCTCCCCTTATCAAGGGGAGGAGTTAATTAATGCTGTGCAGCAGGAGAACACGGGCGAGACGCCCGTGCCATTGTCGGTGATACCGGTCGATGAGGTCCGGATGGACATGGAGGCGTATTGTTTGACCGTTTTTTCGGGGACAAAGGTCGAAAAATTTCCGCTGAAGATCGTGAGCGTGGTGAAAAATCATCGGCCGGGTCAGGACATGATACTGGTGGTTGGCGATGATGAACGGTTTAATCATGCCAGCGCGATTCACGGCTGCAGCGGTTCGCCGGTGTATATCGACGGCCGCCTGGCGGGTGCATTGGCCGCGGGGTGGGACGGGTCGGTGGATGCTTTGTACCTGGTGCGTCCGATCAAGGATATGCTGGATGTTGGGACCGTTGAGTCTGTTGCGCAGATGGGCCGGGGGGCGTCAGCCGGTTCGGTCCTCAATTATGATTTCAATCAGCCGCTGGACCTGGCGGCATATTATCAGCAGTCAATGGAGCGTTTGGCCCAGCGCGGGCGCGCGGCGGAGATGATGCTGCCGCTGTCGGGCTCGATAAGCGCCGACGTGAGCACGCAATTCGGGCCGGCGCTGCGGGGCATGGGCCTGATGCCCGTGGGGGGCGCATCGATGCCCGCCGGAGCGGTCGAACTGAACGAAACCTTTGAACCGGGCGGGGTGCTGTCGCTGGTGCTGTGCGGCGGGGATATCTCGCTGGCGGCGACAGGCACGGTCACGGCGGTGACGGGCAGCCAGATCTTCGGATTCGGTCACAGCTTCAACGGCGAAGGCGCGGTGAATCTGCCGATCGCCGCGGGACTGGTGCATACGGTGGTGGCCAGCCGCGACAGTTCGTTCAAGTTTGCCTCGCCCGGACAGGTGATCGGTACGCTGTTGCACGACCAGACGTGCGCGGTGCGAGGCGTGATCGGGCAGCAGCCCCAGACGATCCCGCTGAAGATCGGCGTCGATTATTACAATGACCCGCAGGATCGCGTGTATAACTGCTTTTTGGCGCAGGATCGGACGCTGACACCGATGATCCTGCAGGTGGCGCTGACGGGCGCCGGCGAGATGCAGGGGACGCTGCCGTTCGAACATACGGTGCGCTACAGCGGCAATATCAGCCTCAACGGCTTGGGGCCGATCCATATCGATAACGTTTCGTCGGGGCAGAACCTGTCGGACGTGGTGATGGATACATATTCGGCGGTGGGCCTCTTGATGAATAACCCGTTCGAAGAGGCCAAGATCGATTCGATCGAAGTGAAGATGACGGTTGAGCCGAGGAACATGGCGGCGTCGATCTGGTCGGTGAACGTGTCGAACACGCGGGTTCGGCCGGGGCAGACGATCCACGCGACGGTGGCGATGAAGTCGTACCGCAGCCTGGAAGAGACCGTGTCGATGGATTTTGATGTGCCCCAGAACCTGTCGCCGGGCAAGTATGTTTTGCAGATCCTCGGCGCTCAGCAATACCAGGCGTTTGTGAGCAAGATGGCGCCGCAGCGGTTTAGAGCGTTCGATATGTCCACGCTGAAGTCGGGGCTGTCGGACCTGTTCCAGTACCGGCGCGACCGGCTGTACGCGGTGATGGCGGTCCCATCGACGGGGATCGTTCTTCGCCAGCACGAATTGAGCAACCTGCCCGGCACCAAGATGCTGCTGATGCAGGACGCCAAACGGCTTGAGCCGCTGGAGCCGTATCGCGGCTGGGCCGAGAGCCGCCTGAGCATCGATAGGATCGTGCAGGGGGCCGCCCAGGTGGAGTTGACGGTCGAGCAGCAATCGTAAAATCCAAGGCAAATTTCGCCCTTTCAGGGCGAAAGAAGAAAATAGAAGAGTATAGTAATTTCTTTGTTCCGGAGGTTCACACCTCCGGCTAAGTAACTGTCGAGCCTTCGGCTCTAGTTAACGTTTGCGGCGGCTGAGCGAATACCCCCTCCCCCGCTGCGCGGGTACTCCCCCTTGCCAGGGGGAGAGTTGTTTAGTCGAATTTCTTGCCCTTTCAGGGCGAAAGAAGAAAATAGAAGAGTATAGTAATTTCATTGTTTCGGAGGTTCACACCTCCGGCTAGTAAGTGTCGAGCCTTCGGCTCTAGTTAATGTTTGCGGCGGCTGAGCGAATACCGCCTCCCCCGCTGCGCGGGTACTCCCCCTTGCCAGGGGGAGCGTTGTTTGATCATTGAATTCTAAAATGGAATAAGGGATATTCTGCATGAAGTATAGACTGCTATTAGCGGCCGGGCTGTTTTTGGTGCCGGCTTCGCTGACACTGGGTGTGACCAGCGTGATGACCCGCCACCGGAGCGGATCGGATTTCCTTAAAGGGGAAGCTAAAAACATCCTCATTGATTCAGCCGGGACGCTGCGGCTGGCACGCCAGAGCCGACCGGTCGAGGTCGGCGAACTGCTCAATGGCGCCTGGTCGATCCACACGCTGCTGGCGGATGCCTCGGGGGCCATTTACCTGGGGACGGGTCCGGCGGCGAAGGTCATTCGGCTGGCCGACGGCAAGAGCGAGCAGGTTTATCCGGTACTGCCTTCTGACGTCATGGCTCCCAAGGAGCCGGCGGGCAACGAGCACGTGTTCGCGCTGGCCAGGGACGTTGCCGGCCGGCTGCTGGTGGCGGTCAGCGGCAAGGCGGGCAGGCTTGTGCGGCTGGGCGTTGAGCCCGAGACGGTGTTCCAGGACGAGCGCGTGCAGTACATCTTTGCGATGGCGCTGGATGCGGAGAACAATATTTACCTGGCGACCGGGCCGAACGGCCTGCTGATCCGGTTGGACGCATTCGCGCAGAATCCGCAGGTGCTGTTTGACGCCAAGGACCACAGCCTGCTTTCGCTGGCGGTGCGCGATGGGATCGTTTACGCCGGAGGCGACCAGCGCGGGCTGGTATATCGGATCGATCCGCAGACCGGGCGAGCGACGGTGCTCTATGACAGCGACCAGGACGAGATCCCGTCGCTGTTCGTGGATGAGCAGGGCAACATCTATGCGGCGGCGACCACCGCCGGGGCGGCGATGCTGCAGCTTCAAACGCAGACGCCGGCGCTGAAGAAGACGCCGGGCCGTCCCGATACGGAAACGGGCAGCGGCTCTGCGGCACTGGCCGAGCAGGTGACGCCGCCCAGCAGTTCGGAGAAGACCGAAAAGAAGGACGAGGCGGCCCCCGCGCAGCAGGCGCCTCCGCCTCCGCCGGCGCGAGCGGCCGGACATATCTATAAGATCAATCCCGAAGGCTTCGTGACGGATGTCTTTAGCGAGATGGCCGTGCTGTATTCGCTGACGCAGTCCGAGGGCAAGCTGTGGCTGGGCACGGGCAGCAAGGGCCAGCTCTTTACGGTGGACCCGCTGACGGAAGAAGCGGCGGTGCTGTATGAAGACAAGACCTCGTCGCAGGTGACAGCAGTTTGTCATGTCAATGGCGCGGCGTACGTGGGGCTCTCGAACCCTGCGCGGCTGGTGCGGATCGGCGCCGAGCTTGCGCCGCAGGGGACGTTCGAGAGTGCGTTCCTTGACGCCGGGCAGCCTGCGCGGTGGGGCAAGCTGCAGATCGAAGCGGACATTCCGCCAGCCAGCAAGGTGCTGATGTCGTGCCGGAGCGGCAATGTGAATGATCCCAATGATCAGACGTTTTCGCCGTGGAGCCCCGAGGTGGAACTGACGGAGGCGGCAGTGCTGAGCTGTCCGCCGGCGCGGTTCTGCCAGTACAAGCTGACGCTGACGGCTTCGCCCGATGGTAAGACGCCGGTGGTGCGCGAGGTGGCGGCGGCCAACGTCGTGCCGAATTTGGCGCCGCGAATCGCGGCGGTGAAGGCCGAACGGTCGCGCGACAAGAAGAAATTGTATGCGTTCGATATTTCGTTTGCCGCCGGCGACGAGAACAAGGACGCGCTGGAGTACAGGGTGGAGTTTCGCAAGGTCGGCAACAAGGTGTGGATCCCGCTGGCCGATGAGCTGGAGCAGCCGCGTTACGAGTGGGACAGCCGCACGGTCGAGGACGGGCGTTACGAGGCTCGCGTGACGGCCAGCGACCGCAAGAGCAACACGCCGGAGACGACGCTGACGGGATCGCGGATCAGCGACCCGTTCGTGATCGATAACACCGCGCCCGAGGTCACGCAGTCGGATATCGCGATCCTGGCGCGCGGCGCGGGCGGCTATGACGCGCTGGTCAAGCTGACCGTGCAGGACGCCTTGTCGGTGCTGGGCAGCGTGCAATATACCGTGGACAGCAACGAGAAATGGCAAACGGCGCTGCCGGACGATCTGGTCTATGATACGCTGACGGAAACCTTCTCGATCCGTATCGAGAAACTTAAGCCCGGTCCGCACGTGATCGCGGTGGTGGTTGGCGATGACGCCGAGAATACGCGGTATAAGTCGTGGGAGGTGAACGTTCCCTGATGCGGACGATCGCGCTGGAATCTGTTGCGTCGGCGGTCGAGGCGCTGTGTGTGCGGTGTGCGTTCGAGCTGCCGGCGGATGTGCTGGCAGCGCTGAAGGCGGCGATGGAGACCGAACGCGATGCACGGGCCAAGCGGATCCTGGAGCAGCTTTTGGAGAACGCCCGGATCGCTTCGAGTGAGCGGATCCCGCTGTGCCAGGATACGGGGCTTGCGATTGTGTTCGTAGAGTTGGGTGCGGGGGTTCAGATGACGCCGCCGGCGGAAGTCCTGAAGCAGGATGCGTCGACGACAATGCGAGAGTCTAACACGGGCGAGACGCCCGTGCCACTTGTGACGCTGATCGACGCGATCAATGCCGGTGTCGCGGCGGGGTACGAGAAGGGCTATCTGCGCAAGAGCGTCGTGGCAGAACCGCTGCAGGAGCGGCCGAATACCAAGACGAATACGCCGGCGATCGTGCATGTGTCGATCGCAGCGGGCGAAGGGTTGAAGCTGTCGCTGATGGCCAAGGGCGGCGGCTGTGAGAACAAGAGCCAGTTTCGGATGTTCAACCCAACCGAGCAGGCCCGGACGGTCGCGGATTGGATCGTTGAGGTGGTGCGGCAGGCCGGGCCAAACGCGTGCCCGCCGTATGTTGTGGGCATCGGGATGGGCGGCAATTTCGAGGTGTCGGCGCTCTTGAGCAAGAAGGCGCTGCTGCGGCCAATGGGCCAGTGGCACCAGGACGCGTTTTACGCGGCGATGGAGAAGGATTTGCTTGCCGCGATCAACGCGACGGGCATCGGGCCGCAGGGCTTCGGCGGCGATACGACCGCGCTGGAGGTTGCCATCGAGACGGCGCCGTGCCATATCGCCTCGCTGCCGGTTGCGGTCACGATCGAATGCCATTCACACAGACACGCCAGCGTGATTCTGTAAAAACTTTGTTGCATTTCGTGCTCCAAGCGTTATCATCTGCTGTGTAATTGAAGGTAGGGTATGGCACAACGTTCTAGAATAGAGTGGACGGAATCAACCTGGAATCCGGTGACGGGCTGCACCAAGATCAGCGCGGGTTGCCTGAATTGTTATGCCGAACGCATGGCCAAACGGCTTTGCGCGATGGGCAATGACAATTATCGAAACGAATTTGCCGTAACACTTCATCCGCACGTCCTTGAAAAACCCCTCACATGGAAACACCCTCAGAGTATTTTTGTCAATTCCATGAGCGACCTGTTCCATGAAGACGTGCCGCTCGATTTTATTCAGCAAGTGTTTGATGTTATGAGGCGCGCGTCCTGGCATCGATTTCAAGTCTTGACAAAACGTTCGGAGCGGCTGCTCGATTTGAATCATGTCCTCAACTGGCCCGACAATGTTTGGATGGGGGTCACGGTGGAGAACGCAAATTGTGTTCATCGGATCGAACATCTGCGAAATACCAATGCTCACGTTAAATTTCTTTCATTGGAGCCTCTGCTAGGGCCGCTGGACGGGTTAAACTTGTGTCAAATTGATTGGGTAATCGCGGGGGGTGAATCCGGGCCGGGCGCAAGACTTATGGAACCCGATTGGGTCCGAGGCATTCGCGACCAGTGTATTAAGTCAGACGTTCCGTTTTTCTTTAAGCAGTGGGGAGGCATTAACAAGAAGAAGAACGGCCGCACTTTGGATAGACGTACCTGGAGTCAGATGCCAGAAAGAAGGAGAGAATTGGATGTTCAATTTAGAGCCTCCGCAGGATGATGGTCTCTTCATAACTGAAGACGTTGGAGAATGGTCAAAGGCTAAGCATTACTATCTGCTAAGGTATATTGATGCATTTACAACTGCAATGAAGGATAAACGCTGGGGCAGTCTGCATTATATTGATCTGTTTGCCGGGGCGGGCATTGAGAGAATAAAAGAGACTGGAGAATTGCAGTGGGGTTCTCCCATGATTGCAGCTAAAGCGCCTTATCCATTCACTTCACTCCACCTGTGCGAGAAAGATCAACGGAAATTTGAAGCGCTGAAAGCAAGGTTGAGTGCTTTCAGTAATGTACAGTTGCTCAAAGGTGACGCAAACGATGAAGTGTCTGGAATCATGAAGAACATTCCAGACAAGTCGCTTTCCCTGGCTTTTCTGGACCCATATGGATTACACCTCGATTTTGAAACGGTCAAACAACTAGCATCTCGCAGGGTGGACCTAATTCTGTTTTTCCCGGATCGGTTGGATATGATACGGAATTGGCGGGCTTACTATTATGAAAATAACGAAAGCAATCTGGACAAGTTCTTGGGCGAAGGAGTGGACTGGCGTTCGACTCTTCTGAATGCACCACGGGACAAGTACGCTGACGAATTGTTAAGACTGTACGAAAGGCAGTTGTGCAGCTTAGGCTATATGCCATTTGATCCCAAGCGTATATCAGTTAAAGAACGTCCCCTCTATAGACTTTTGTTCTGCAGCAAAAATAAAACAGGGCTTAAATTGTGGCACAACATTTCACTCAAAGAGCCGAGTGGGCAACGCACCTTTGATTATTGAAGGGCGATGGCATATCGGCGATCTGCCGGTCAATATTGACTGTCATTCCCACAGACATGCCAGTGTGACTCTGTAAATGCAGCACTGAAGATTCTTTGACAGGATTAACAGGATCAACAGGATTTCTTAGAAGGAATGGGCAGGCGTGGGAGCCTGCCCCTACCGACGGGTTAAATTCCAAGATCTTTGAGGGCAGTTCTGAGCTGGGGGACGGATTCGAAGCGGAGGGCGGTCATGCCGGTCAGGCGGGCGGCCAGGACATTGTCTTCGAGATCGTCAATGTAGAGGCAGCGGTCGGGCGGGGATTGAACGCTCGCCGCGGCGGCCATGTAGATGGCGGGGTTGGGTTTCATCACGCCGAGCTTGTAGCTGAGCGTGCAACTCTTGAAATGATGAGCGATCCATGGGTAATTGCGCAGGATGAAGTTCCAGTGCAAGGGGTCGGTGTCGGAGAGAAGCCCGAGGCGGACCTTGCCGCCAAGTTCGCTCACGAGTTCTTCCATGCCTTGCATCGGGTGGAAGATGCCGCACCAGAGCCGGCTGAATTCGTCGAACTCGATGGCCAGGCGGTACCGGCGTTTCATGCGTTCATAGAATTCTTCCGGGGTGATGTCGCCGGAATTGAAGGCGACCATCGCGGGGTCCTTCATGGTGGCGAGGGCGACCTGCTGCGGATCGGAGGGGTCCAAGCCTTTAAAGAGGCGCTCGACCAGCAGATGGTCGTCGATGGCCACCAGCACGCGGCCCAGGTCGAAAATAACAGCTTCAATAGTTGATTCAGTCATAAATTCGAATAATACCAGATAAACACAAGAACACAAGAATACAAGAACTCAAGAACTCAAGAATACAAGAACTCAAGAACTCAAGAACTCAAGAACTCAAGAACTCAAGAACTCAAGAACTCAAGAACTCAAGAACTCAAGAACTCAAGAACTCAAGAACTCAAGA
>JAJFTK010000128.1 GCA_021372945.1 Planctomycetaceae bacterium
TTTACAAGTCGGTGGCAATGCAACCGCATTGCTGACTGGCGGAACCATAAATTTTCTTACGATTGGCCGTTACGGTACTATGACAAGCAGCGTTACCATTGATTGCAAGAAGGATTGGGAATGGCTCTATACGGCAGGCAAGGTTTCCGGCATTACAGGCACATGGCACAACGGAACTGATTTTACAATCGCGTTTCAAAATCCGCCCTCCCCTTTACTTGAGACATGGAAGTCCGTCCATGTCATCCCCGAACCGGCCAGTCTCGTGTTGATCGGCTTGGGTGGTCTCCTAATTCGCCGCAGACAACGAAACAACTCGCAAAGGGCTTCCATTGATAAGAAGCAGTAGCTTTTTATAGTGCCATTCAATTGCTCACAGGAGTTTACTTTATGACACAGGAGGAGAAAAATGAATAACACTATGAAGATATGGCAGAGTGCACTTTGGGTTTTGATTATTTGCGTTGCTTTAGGGAACTCAACGGAAGCGGCCCCTATTACTATCAAAATAACAGGGGTTGTCACAAGTGTCAGAGACCTGGAAGATTACCCATATAGCGATACTGTGTATGTGGGTGTCCCGTTTTCAGGAACCTACACTTATGATAATGCAACATTGAATACAAGCATACACAATGATAGCGGAATCTATACACATGGCTTTCCTTATGGATTCAATCTATCGTTGGGTGGATTTGAATTCAAAACATCGCCAACACATACCGGGCAGTTTAAAATATCTATATATAATGATAGCACATGGCAACCGTATGATAGGTATATAATTGAAAGCAATCAGAATGAAAATCTATCAACCGGGCTAATTGTAAATAGTATTCACTGGAGTCTTTTTGATGAAACGCATAGCGCCCTTTCGTCAACTGACTTGGAATCAACCGCCCCGTATCTGGTTGCGTGGGAAAGCAATAACTTGACAATTGCTTGCGGTATTGTAGGTTTTGGTAACGCAACTTTTGCTGTACATGGGACAGTTACCGAGGCTGTGGTCATCCCCGAACCGGCCACGATGCTGCTGCTTGGTTTGGGCGGTTTGATGATCAGACGCAAAGCATAATTTTGATCTGTATTGCTATTTTTTCAGAGGCTTCTGCCGAAAAAAGCGGGAGCCTTTTTTGTTTCTTGAACGGTTTGGCGGGCAGAAATCTATATCGGACAGGAATCAGCCAATTTCTTGACTTGGCGACCTGTCGGCGACGGTGATGCTGCTTGCCGCCGGAGGGCTGCTGCTGCGGCGAAAAAGGCATTAGCGGCAAACCTGGAAGCCAAAGCCGGACCTGAGGGGTCCGGCTTTTTTGTTGGCCGCACCTTTTGCGACGTAAACTTGACTTTTGCAGGGGGGTAGATAAGATAAAGCTTTCGGTTTGAGCGCTTGAGTTCTTTTGGAGAATGGATGACATCTAACAGGTTTACGCACCTGCATTTACATACACAGTACTCGCTGCTCGATGGAGCGATCGCGGCCAAGAAGCTCTTTGCGCGGTGCAAGGAGCTGGGGATGGACTCTGTCGCCATCACGGACCATGGCAACATGTTCGGGGCAGTGGATTTCTATGTGCAGGCCAAAGAGGCCAAGATCAAGCCTATTTTGGGGATGGAGGCGTATATCGCGCCCGAGAGCCGGCTTGAGCGCGGCAAAGGCGGCGGGGTCAAGGAGAACGCCTACCATCTGGTATTGCTTGCGGAGAATCTGACGGGATACCGCAACCTGATGAAGCTCAGCAGCAGCGGGTACACGGAAGGGTTTTATTACCGGCCGCGAATCGATAAGGAGATTCTTGGCGAACTGAACGAGGGACTGATCTGCGCTTCGGGCTGCATCGCCGGGGAAGTGCCGGTCGCCCTTATCCGCAATGATTGGGATGCGGCGCGCAAGGCAGTGCAGCAGTACCTGGATATCTTCGGCAGCGATCGCTACTTTATCGAGATCCAACAGCATGATGACGACGAATATCCCGATCTGCTGGGCAAGATGATCGAGCTGGCCGGCGAGATGAAGGTGCGGCTGCTGGCGACGAACGACGTGCATTTTCTGAATAAGGAGGATTACGAGGCCCACGATGCGCTGACCTGCATCAATACGGGCAGGAAGACGGCGGATGCGGACCGGATGAAGTATCCGACGAGCGTTTATTTGAAGAGCCCGCAGGAGATGCGCGAGCGGTTTGCGATGTGCCCGGAGGCGTGCGACAACACGCTGCTGATCGCGGAGCGCTGCAAGGTGGAGCTGGACCTCAAGAGCCGTCATGCGCCGGTGTATAAGCCGGAGGACGGCAGCACGCCGGAAGAACTGCTGCGGCGGCTGGTGTACGAGGGAGCCAAACGGAAATACAAGAATGTGACGGAGGACATCCAGCAGCGGATCGAACGCGAGCTGGAGGTCATCAGCGGCAAGGGTTTTGCGGGGTACTTCCTGATCGTCTGGGATTTTTGCAACTATGCCAGGCAAAACAATATTCCCGTGGGCGCCAGGGGCAGCGCGGTGGGGACGGTGGTGGGGTACTGCCTGGGAATTTGCGACGTGGACCCGATCCGGTACGATTTGCTGTTCGAGCGGTTCATGGACCCTCAGCGGACAGAGATGCCGGACGTGGATATCGACATCTGCCAGGATGGGCGGCCGCGGGCGCTGGAGTATGTGCGGCAAAAATACGGTCATATCGCGCAGATCATTACGTTCGGGACGATGAAAGCGCGGGCGGTGATCCGGGATGTATGCCGGGTGATGGATGTGCCGCTGGCCGAGGCGGATCGCCTGGCGAAGCTGGTGCCGGCGGAACTGAAGATGACGCTGGAGAAGGCGATCTCGGTGGAGCCGGACCTGAAGTCGGCATACGAAGACGACGAGCAAACACGGCGGGTGATCGATATCGGCAAGAAGCTGGAGGGGTTGGCGCGGCACGCCTCGGTGCATGCCTGCGGAGTGGTCATTGCCGAAGCGCCGCTTGTGAATTTTCTGCCTTTATATAAGCAGCCGCAATCGGACGATCTGATCACGCAGTTTGAAGGGCCGATGGTGGAAAAGGTGGGCTTGCTGAAGATGGACTTTTTGGGGCTAAAGACCCTGAGCATCATTCAGCGCTGTGTCGATCTGATCAAGGACCTGCACGGCAAGACGATCGATGTCGAGCAGCTCGACATCACGGACGAGCGGGTCTATAAAGAGATCTTCGCGGCGGGACGGACGCGCGGCGTGTTCCAGTTTGAATCGGGCGGGATGCAGGATCTGTTGATGAAGATGCGGCCGGACCGTATCGAGGACCTCATCGCCGCTAATGCGCTGTACCGGCCGGGGCCGATGGCTCTCATTCCGGATTATATCGAGCGCAAGCACGGGGCCAAGTGGGATGTGCCGCACCCGATCATGCGCGAGAGCCTGGATGAGACATACGGGATCATGGTCTACCAGGAACAGGTGATGCGGATCTGCAACCGCTTGGGCGATATCCCGCTGCGCGAGGCGTACGGACTGATCAAGGCGATCGGCAAGAAAAAGGAATCGGTGATCAAGGCCGAGAAGAAACGCTTTACGGCGGGATGTGTAAGCAAAGGTTTGCAGGAGGAGCAGGCGGTCGAGATTTTTGACCTGATCGAGAAGTTCGCGGGATATGGTTTCAACAAGAGCCACGCGACGCGGTATTCGTTCGTGGCGTACCAAACGGCGTGGCTGAAGCTGTATTACCCGGTGGAGTATATGGCGGCGGTGCTGACCTACGAAAAGGGGGATATTGATAAGGTTGTCCTGTATATTGAGGAATGCAAGGCGATGGGGATCTCGGTGCTGCCGCCGGACATTAATGACAGCTTTGTCGATTTCACAGTGGTCTATCAGCAAGGCGAGGGCAGCGAAGGCAAGGGGCTGATCCGCTTTGGGCTGGCGGCGGTCAAGGGCGTCGGCGAGCGGGCGGTCGAGCAGATCATCGCGGCGCGGGAAAAGGCCGGACGGTTCAAGAGCCTGCTGCATTTTTGCGAGAACGTGGACCTTCGAGCGGTCAATAAGCAGGTGCTGGAGGCGCTGATCAAGGCGGGCGCGTTCGATAATCTCGGGGGCAGCCGGGCGCAGATGATGGTCGGGCTGGAGAAGGCGATGCAGGTGGGGGCGTCGATGCAGTCCGATGCCCAGCGCGGGCAAATGAACTTTTTCGGAGCGGGCGGCTTTGGCGCAGACGGGCACGATGAACAGAGCCTGCCGGATGTGCCGCCCTGGCCGGAACAGCAGATGCTGCAATATGAAAAGGAGGTGCTGGGTTTTTATGTGACCAGTAACCCGCTGAGCAAGCAGGCCGATCTGATCAGCGTCTATTCGACGGTGAATACGTCGCAGTTGACGGACAAGGCCGAAGGTCGCGAGATCGTGATCGGCGGCATGGTGACAAAGATCCGCAATATGGTGACCAAGAACGGCCGCAATGCCGGAGCCAAGATGGCGGTCTTTGAGCTGGAGGATGTGCAGGGGCGGTGCGAGGTGGTGATGTTCCCCAAGGCGCTGGAGAAATTCGGATCGCTGCTGGCGGTCGATAAGGTGTTGTTCGTCAAGGGTACGGTCGATTGCAGGCGGGAAAATCCGAATATCCTGTGCGATGAGCTTTATCCGATCGAGACCGCCGCGGACAAGCTGGCGGCGCGGGTGTGGATCGATCTGCAGGAACTGGATATTACGGCCGAGAAGATCGAGCGGATGAAGACCCTGTGTCAGAGTCACCGCGGCAAGAGCCCCGTCCACGTGCAGGTTCAGACGATGGGCGGCTATAAGGTGGCGGCCATCGCGGGCAAGGGACTCAGCGTGCGGGCGGACGTGGAATTTGTCAATAAGATGGCCAAGGTGGTCGGTCACGGAAAAGTGAAACTCATGCGAAACTGATTACAATATTAAAAGTAAAAAATAAAAAATCAAAACTACATAACAAAAATAAAAAAGGAATTGTGCAGCGGGTTGTTGTGTTCTGAATTCTCATCTTTTATCAAAATGATTCAGCAATTCGAGACATTCTTTTATAAATGATTCGAAACACATTTGAAATATTGAAGGCCAGGTGGCAGGAGGCGGTCCTGGTCGTGGGGCTGCAGACGGCGATGATGCTGCTGTACCAGGAAATGGTCCGCCAGTGGGGGCTCGACATTGGGGGCACGATCGATACGCCGGGATGGGCGCAGTTCCTGCTGGGGTTGGGCGTCATCGGGCTGATCATCGGCTGGCAGATGCTGTTTTTGGGTTTTTTGAAGACGGCCGCGACGCAAGGGGCCGCACGGCAGGATCCGGGGGTTCTGCTGAAGGCGGGCCGGCCGTATTTGTGGCAGGGCCTGATCGCGCGGCTATTGCTGGAGATGGCCGTCTGGCTTGTGTCAAGCGTCATGGTCTATGCGTATTTTGTGGGAACCGGCAAAAATGATACGGCTCAATTGCCGGGGTGGTTTGTCGAGACGGCGGTTTCGCTGGGCACGGTGATCCTGCTGAAACCGTTTTTTCTTATCCCGGCGTTTATCGTCGTGCTGGACCTGAAGTTCTGGGAGTCGATGATGCATGCACGGCAGGTTACTCTGCGTGACATCAAGCCGCTGGCCAAGGCCGTGGCGGTCGGCTTTGCGGCCGTGACGGCTCTTGCGGCGGCGCTGTCGTTTGCACCGGATGCGGGTCCTTTATATTACGCGGCGGCGGGATTGGGCCATCTTGCCAGGAATGTCAATGCACTGGTTCTGTTTACGGCGGCCAGCGTGTGGACGGCGGGGGTTTTTCTGCCGCCGCCGCTGCCTGAGGGAGACGAGCAGGCGGATATGTGAACGAAGGAGGCTCTCTATGGCGAAATTCACCATGTTACTAACTGCGATTCTTTCGGGTATTGTTGCGGGAGACACAGAACCGGGGAGGCCGGACCTGAGATTGAACAATTCCGTGGGAACCCATGTCACTGCTGCCGATGTGACACTGTCCGAAGCCGTTATGAAAGGTGACGAAGAGACAGCGGTCAGGCTGATTGCCGACGGCGCCAGGACTGACGTCCGCACAAAATTCGGTTCAGGGCTGCTCGAGTATTCCATTGCGACAGGAAGTGAGACTGTTGTGGATGCACTCATTCAAGCGGGTGCCGATCTTAACAGGAAAGATCATTTTGGCAACACGCCACTTTTTACAGCCGCTCTCTGGGACAAAACAAGGCTCTTCCGGTAAATGCGTTGGTGTGTTGCTAAAAAAAGACATGGCTTTATGATAGGTGGAAAAAAATAAACCACCTATTGGAGTATAAAGCCATGTCCAACAGTCTCTTGTATCATACTTTTGGTATTCGTTCTGTG
>JAJFTK010000058.1 GCA_021372945.1 Planctomycetaceae bacterium
TTTAATGGAGAGCTGAGACTGGCCTGCAAAAAACTTCCCGATCTGCTCAAGCAGTCCAACTGCCGCGACCTGCACAAAGCGGTCAAGCCGCTGGTGAAAGACATCCAGGAATCGCAGATGTTCATTGAAAGCGGCGGCCAGAAGATGCAGGTGTTGATCGACGGGCTGCTGGCCGTCAGCCGAATTGGGACCCAGCCGCTGCACATCGGCCCGATCGATATGAATCCCATGCTCGAAGGTATTTTGCGGACGATGAAATTCCAGCTTCAGAAACAAGCGGTGCAGGTCGAGGTCGCAAGCCTGCCCTTATGCACGGGCGACCCGAGCCAGGTCAACCAGGTATTTACAAATCTCATCGATAACGCGGTCAAATACATGGATCCATCGCGTCCCGGCCGCATCACCGTCACCGGCCAGGTTTCAGACGGCACAAGTATTTACCGCGTCACCGATAACGGCATCGGCATCCGGCCGCAGTATTTCGGCAAGATCTTTGAGATCTATCACCGGCTCGACCCCGAAAATGAAAACAGCGGCCAAGGCCTGGGGCTGACGATCATCTCCCGCATCATGGAACGGCTTGGCGGACAGATCACTGTAGAATCCGAATTCGGCAAAGGCTCGACGTTCATCGTCAAATTACCTTGCGTTAATTGAAACGTGTCACCGGCATCTCGTATCACGGTCATCTTGCCCGTGTTATTCTCAGGCGGACTTATTATCCAAAAAGCCTTCCAGTTTGCGGGCCCGCACCGGGTGCTGCAGTTTGCGGATGGCCTTGGCCTCCACCTGCCGTACGCGCTCGCGGGTCACCTTAAAGATCCGGCCCACTTCCTCCAGCGTATAGGTGTAACCGTCGCCAATTCCGTATCGCAGCTTGATGATCTCGCGCTCGCGGTAGGTCAGGGTTTTGAGCACCTCGTCGATGCGGTCCTTGAGCATTTCCTGTGTCGCTGACTGCACCGGCGATTCGGCCGTCTCGTCCTCGATGAAATCGCCAAAATAGCTGTCTTCGCTTTCACCGATCGGCCGGTCCAGGCTGAACGGGTGCTTGCTGATCTTCAGCACGCGCCGCGTCTCCGAAACGCTCATCTTGGCCGCATCGGCGATCTCTTCGATCGTCGCCTCGCGCCCCAGCTTCTGCAAGAGGTTCTTGCTGATCGTCCGCAGCTTGCTCATCGTCTCGATCATGTGCACCGGGATGCGGATCGTGCGGGCATGGTCGGCGATGGCCCGCGTGATCGCCTGCCGGATCCACCACGTCGCGTACGTGCTGAATTTGTAGCCGCGCCGATATTCGTATTTATCGACAGCCCGCATCAGGCCCGTATTGCCTTCCTGGATGATATCCAAAAAGCTCAGGCCGCGGTTGCGATACTTCTTGGCGATCGAAACCACCAGCCGCAGGTTCCCGCCCGACAGTCTGCGCTTGGCGTCCTCGTACTGGGCATATACCGCCTCGATCGCCCGCAGCCGCTTGTCGAGCTGCTTGGGCGTCTCCAGCACCAGTTCCTGCATTCCATCCAGTTCCTGCTTCATGGCCTCGATGTCTTCGACGTCGTAATCGCTGTTTGGTCCCGTTTCGATCACCTGCAGCAATTGATGCATCTTTTGCTGGATGCCCTGCAGCTTCTTCATCATCGGCTGGATGCGGCTGGTCCGAAGGCTCAGTTCCTCCAGCAGCGTCGCCACCTTGCGGCGATTGCGGTGGATCTGCTTGATCAATGCCTTGATCTGCTCGATATCCTTCGTTCCTTGCGACTTGCGGAAAAACTCGATATTGCGGTCCAGCAGCTTTCCGATGGTCGCCAGGTTCGCAGGCAGCCGGTTCTTCACGATGGCCCGCTCTTGCGCTTCGCCGCTATTCATCTTCATCGTGCGGTCAAACGGCAGCGCCCCCTCGTCCACCTGCTGCAGGATCTCCACCGCCGTCCGCGCACAATAGTCACTCTCCAGCACCTTGCGTCGAAACGCCAGCCGCGTCAGCTCGATCTTGCGGGCCAGGCTGATCTCCTCGTCGCGCGTCAGCAGCGGGATCTCGCCCATCTGCGTCAGGTACATGCGGACCGGGTCGTCGATCTTGCGGCCCTCGGTCTCGGTCAGCTCCACCTCCAACGTCAGGTCCTCTTCGACCTCTTCTTCCTGAACGGCTTTGTCGGCTACTTCAAAATCTTCATCCTCATCCTTAACCACGTCCGATTCATCCAGCAGTTGTACGCCGAGCTCGTCCAGGCTCATCAGAAGGCTGTCCAGACGGGCCGGGCTGATCATCTCGTCCGGCAGCGCGTCATTGAGCTCCTCGTAGGTCAAAAACCCCTTGTCCTTGCCTTTGTTGATAATCAGCGTGATCGTCTGCTCGATCTTCTCGTTCAGGGTCGCCTTGATCGCGGGGTCCTCATCCTCTAAAGGCGGCATCCCGGCAACGCTGTCCAGAGGTTCGGCTTCTTCGGCCAGCTCGTCGCCGGGCACAGTTTCCTCGTTCGTATCCAGCGCGTCGGCGGAGTCTTCCTCCGGAAGCTCTTCCGCTTCTTCCGGAAGCTCGTTCAGCTCAAGCTCTTCTTCAATTTCGAATTCGATTTTCTTCTTCGATTTCTTGGCACTCATTAATGTCCTCAGTTTCTCGACTGCTCTCTTTATCAAAAAAACTCTATGTGCTCAGATCCCGGCGCTTCGAAGGTTCGGCCCCTTCTGCGCAATGCGCTTCAAGATCGGTCGTAAATGCTCATCCTTGTCCAGGCGCTGTTTCGCTTGTTCGAGGCGGCCGTTTTGACGCTGCTCTTCCAGCGTCTTGACCGCCTGGATCAACTGGTCCCGCAGATTGTTCTTCTGCCCCGACGCCGCATCCAGTTCGGCCAGCAGGCAGGCCGCCTGCGGCGACTCGATGCGCCCATAAAGACAAGCAAGAGATGGTTCGGTCCCTGTTTCTAAGAGTCCGAACATCGCCTCGGCGATCTCTTTGGTATGCGTATCCGGCCCAAACTCGCCGGCCGACAGTTTTCCGCGAACCTCACGAAAACACCCCGGATCCCGCAAAAGACTTTCAAGAACTTCGCGCTGCGCGCGAGTAACAAGATCGTTCGTATCCACTGTTAGCCCCGAAAGCGGATGACCCTCGTCTTTACGTTCAGATCGGGACTGTTGTTTTTGGATTTTCGCAAGTTCCTGCTCGATGCGGCTGGGCGGGATCTTCATTAATTCGCCCAAACGGCTCAATAGCACCGTCCGACTGACGGAATCCACCGACCGCGCGTTGATCGCCGCCGCTGAGGTCTGCAGGAATTGGCGGATCGCCTCCGTCCGGTCGCTGAGACTCTGTCCCGATTCAAGCTGACGTTCCAGCACGCTCCACTTGAACTCCAGCACATCCTGCGCCGTTTCGGTCACTTTCCTGAATGCCTCCGGCCCGGCCTCCAGCACATACTCGCACGGGTCCTTGCCTTCCGGCACGAACGCAAGCTGCAAATCTACTTTCTCGCTCAGACAGATCTCCAGCGCGCGGTTGGCCGCCGCATTGCCGGCCACATCGCTGTCAAACACCAGTACGATCCGTTTGGCATATCGCCGCAGGATCCGCGCATGGCTGCTGGTCAGGCTCGTTCCCAGCGCCGCCACCACGTTCTCGACCCCGAACTGGTGCGGCATGATCACATCGGTGTAACCTTCCACCAGCACCACGGTTCCCGTCTGGCTGATCGCCTGCCGCGCCCGGCCAAGCCCATACAGCGAATGGCTCTTATCGAACAGCACCGTCGCCGGCGAATTCATATACTTGGCCGGATCATCCCCCAGCGTCCGCCCGCCAAATCCGATCACGCGCCCGGTCACATCTTCGATGGGGAACATCAACCGGTTTCGGAATTTGTCATAATAGCGGCCGCGCTCTTTCTCTACCGCAAACCCGCCGCCGACCAGATACCGCCCGGGGACCTTCTTGGCCAATGCCTTGACCACAACATCGTCCCAGGCATCTACGGCCAGCCCAAGCTGCCATTTTTTTGCGGTCTCTTCGCTGATGCTGCGCTTTTTCAAATAAGCCCGCGCTGCTTCACCGCGTTCGGCGTGCCACAAATGTTCGCGCCAGATCCCAAGAACCCATTGGTTTAATTTGGCCAGCTTGCCCGGGTCCAACTCATCGCCCGTTTTTTCCGAACGGCTTTGCGACGGCTCCAGCGCAATTCCCGCTCGCTGCGCCAATCGCTCGACCGCCTGCGGAAACGTCAGGTTTTCCTTCATCTGAACAAATTTGAGCACGTCGCCGCCGGCGCCGCAGGCAAAACATTTAAAGATCTGCTTGGCGGGATTCACATAGAGACTGGGCCGGTGATCCGTGTGAAATGGGCACAGACCCACCAGTTCCTTGCCTTTTTTCTCCAGGTTCATGTGTTCGCTAATGACATCGGTGATGTCGTTAGCCTGCTGAATCCGGCTGATTATGCTGTAATCCCACTTGCCTGCCAAGCCTGCTCCATCGGCGATGCTTCCTGGGAAGCATTCCAAAATATATGCCGCAGAAGGCCTCTGCCAACGCGGCATTTAGATGATTACAAGGTCTTAATTTTCCTGAAAATCCAAATTCGACACTAAAGTATAGAGCGGCTTGTCAAAAAGTCAAGTCTGGCAGTTTATAAAGCGGTTTATGATACTAAAAACAGCGGTTTTTGCCATTCCTGGACAGTTATCAAGTCAGGACAGGAGGCTATGAATTTGAGCTCTTGCAGAGATCCGCAAGTGTCTCGATTTTGAGCTCTTCAAGCCGGCTGACGACCTTTCTTGCTTTATCCTGAAGTTCTTGTTTGGAATACGTCGTCGTGACCGCCACAGGACACATGCCCGCCGCGGCGGCGGCCTCCAGCCCCCAGCGGGAATCCTCGATCACGGCACACTCGTTGGCCTGCAGGCTCTCGCCTTGGCGGTTCAAACGTTCAAGCGCCAGCAGATACCCCTCCGGCTCGGGCTTTCCCTTTTGCACATCCTCAGCCGAGACGATCACTTCGAACATCTCGGCAAAGCCCGCCCCATCCAGCATCAGTTCAATATCGCTTCGCAGCGCCCCGGAACAAATGGCCATCCGTATTCCGGCCGCCCTGACCCGACGCACAAAATCCTCGACGCCATCGATGATCACAGCCTCGCGCATGGCCAGATCATTGAACAAACGCTTCTTCTCCTGCATGATCGACTGCACGCCTGCCGCGTCGAGCCCCATTCCGTAGTCGCGGCTCACCGCCTCGATATTCTCCTGGTCCGTATAGCCCAGGTATTTTTGCCAGTGTACCGCCTTGGGCACATCCACGCCATAACGCTTCAATACCTCGTTCAGCGCCTTGTAGTGCAGCTCTTCCGAGTCCGCAATCACCCCATCAAAATCAAATATCACCGCTTTGAGCATAGATTTGCTTGTCCAATTCACAAAAACAAAGAAGCCCCGGCATTGCCAGAGCTTCTATCTATAATGCAAAAACAATACTTTTACAAGATGGCGTAAAATTCTTTATTGCGCCTGGAGCCTTCGAAGGATCTCGTTGAAATTGGCAATGTAATTGCCGGGCCCCTGCCCAACTGTGCGGTAATCGGCATTTTCGCTTCCTGCCCTGTTCCACGGGAAGTTGGCCGCGTTATCAACAAAAAGGCCTTCCGGATTGCAGAAACTCACATGCCCATCAGCGTATGCAACCGTCAGCCCTTGCGGCGTACCGCTCATGCCGCGGGCCTTGCGATGCGGTACAACGCGCCAATCCTGGATATTATCAACGATCAACGGCTTGTACCCGCCAATCTTCTGCAGTGTCTTTTCCCCATAGGTCCAGTAATTATAAGAGGTTCGAACCAGGCCGGTTCCGCCGCGCTGATCCGGCGGCGTTACTGTTCCCCATTGGTAACTGCCGACATACGATGAGTTAAAGTAATCAGAGACGTTCCCCTGGCCAACATAGTACTTGAAATAGTATGGAATCACGTAATGGGCCGCCGAATTCGGCTGCGCGGGACAGTAGAACGATTCTGGCGTATCCATAAACCCCTGTTCATACAGCACCCCCAGATGGAACGCCCGGTACCCACCCGCGCCGTCCGGATGGTTCTGATGAAATGCTCGGTAGCTATTGTGCGGCCCTAAATTGGACATATTCGCTAGCTGCGCGGGCACAGGACTGTTGCCAACCTCATACAACGGCATGATCTTCTGATTGAAGCTTTGCGAGTAATTGTTCACCGCCAAAACTAGTTGGCGCGCGTTGTTGCAGCAAATAATCCGCTTGACATAATCCTTGGCCTTAGCCATGGCTGGGATAACGATCGAAAGAAGCAGGGCAATGATGGCGATCACCACCAGAAGTTCTATAAGTGTGAACCCTCTTTTATTTCGCATAAGCGTCTCCTTAAGCGTCTCTCCTTGATAGAATTTGTCTGCATTATAGCATAACGGAGTACAATTGCAACACTTTTTGGAGAATCCGTTAACTCACAGCGGCCGCGCTTATTACTTATTCGGCCAATACCGCCAAAAACGATAAACATACACTTTGCGGGCGTATTCAGTCGCCTTTTATGCAAGACTGTTTACATGATTTCCGGCACAGGTCCTACAAGTGTCTCATATTCCTTGAATGTCGAGCGATCGCCGCTGAGCACCTCTTCGGCCAGCGTCTTGATCAAGGCCGCGTTGCGGGTGATATACCGCTGGGCGATTGTTTCCTTGCGTTTGGCCATCGGAACCGTCTTTGGAGCATCGGGGTCGCCATTATTGGCAACCGCCGCCTGCATCTCGACCTTGCTCGATGCCTGACCGCAGAACAGGTATCCATTGATGAGCGCAATGGCGATATCCACAAGCTGTCGCCCATACAGATCCATATAATCGACGCCCTGCTCTTTGGCAAATGCTGCACACTTACTGAGCGTCTCGCTACCTTCTTTGAGCAACGCAAGCAGATCCTTTACGCTGTCGCTATACGGCCGCCCGGCCAGTTCCGCAAGGTACTTCTCGCACGTCCCGCCGCAAACCCCGCGCACCGCGGCCACCACCTGCAATTGGCTCGTACCCTCGTAGATCGTGGTAATGCGGGCATCGCGCGCATGCCGCTCGCAGGCGTAGTCCCGCATGTAGCCGCTGCCGCCCAGCACCTGGATCGAATCGTACGAAACGCGGTTGCACATCTCCGAGCACAAATACTTGCTCATCGGCGTCAGCATGCCTGCAAGGCGCTTGATAAACTTCAACTCCTGCTTGGCCTGCTTGACCTTGTCTTTATCGTCACTGTTATCGATGATCTTATTGAGGCCGATCTCGTGGTCAACGATCCAGCTCGTCTCATACAGCAATGCCCGCCCCGCCTCAAGGTCCATCTTCATCTTGATCAGCAGGTCGCGCACCGCCGGCAGTTTCTCGATCACGACGCCAAACTGCTCGCGGCTGGCCGCATAGTCGCGAGCCACACGGTACGCCGCTTCCGCGATCCCCATGCTCTGGCCGGCGATCCCGATCCGCGCGCCATTCATCAGGCTCATCACGTAAGTCACGAGGCCGCGCTGCCGTTCGCCGATGATCTTGCATGGCGTATTGTTAAAGAAAAGCTCGCACGTCGGCGAACCGTGAATGCCCAGTTTATCCTCGAGCCGCCGCACGCGCACGGTCGGGCCGCGGTCGCACACAAACAGGCTCAGGCCCAGCCCGCCGCTGCGGTCAGGTTCGGAACGCGCCAGCACCAGCAGCACCTCGCCGCAGCCGTTGGTGATAAAACGCTTGACCCCGTGCAGGAACCAGTTGCCTGCCGAGTCCTGGAACGCCCGCAGTTTGACTGCCTGCAGGTCCGAGCCGGCGTCCGGCTCTGTCAGCACCATCGCGCCGGTCACCTTGCCCGAAGCGAAATCGTGCAGGTAATGCTGCTTGATCTCCTCATCCGCGAAGAAGTTGATCGTTTCGGCGATGCCCTGCAGGCCGAAGATGTTCATCAGCGAGGCGTCCGCCCGCGAGACGATCTCGATCGCCATCGAATAGATCGTATTGGGAAAATTTAGCCCGCCGAAGCGGTGCGGCAGCGTAAAGCCCATCACATCGGCTTTGGCCAGCGCATTGAGAGATTCGGAAATGCCCTTGGCGTAAGTCACGGTCCCATCCGGGTTCAAACAGTTGCCCTCGTGGTCGATCGCCTCGCTGCGCGGCGCGATAAACTCGGCGCTGAGCTTGCCGATCGAATCCAGCACCATATCGTAGTTCTTAATCGCCTCGGCGGCATCGGCAGGCGCCGTATCGAACTGACCGGCATGCTTGAAGCCTTCTTCCTGCAAGCCGGCGACCCTGGCAAGGTCCATGTGCCGGAACAAAAACTGAATATCTTCGTTATCCCTGTAAAAATTTCCCATTCTAAAGTCCTTTTCGGATTCTCTTGCTCATTTCTTAGCCGCAGATTAACACAGATTAGCCCGAATTATTTAATCCTGTTAATCCTGTAAATCCTGTAAATCCTGTCAAAAAAAACTCACGCTTTCTCTTTGATCGCCTTGATCATCATCGGCACGACCTGGTTGAGGTCGCCGACGATCTTGTAATGCGCCACGTTAAAGATCGGCGCCTCCGGATCGTTATTGATGGCGATGATCTTCTGGCTCTCGGCCATGCCGGCCTGGTGCTGGATCGCCCCGCTGACACCCACGGCGATATACAGGCTGGGCCGCACCGTTGTGCCCGTTTGGCCGACCTGGTGGTCGCGGTCGATAAACCCGAGATCTACCGCCGCGCGAGTTCCTCCCGGCGCTCCGCCAAGACAATTGGCCAGGTCCCAGATCAGCCTGAAATTCTCTTTGCTGCCAACGCCCGCCCCGCCCGTAACGATCACGCGAGAGGCCTTCAGATTGACCTTCTTCTTCTGAATATGTTCAGCCAATATCTCGATCGCCAAGTCGCTTGCCGAAAGCTTCACGCTCTCCTTGACCACCGTCACCTTCCGCTTTACGTCCGGCGTCGGCATGGGCATTACGCCCTCGCGCACCGTTGCCATCTGCGGCCACCGGTCATAGTTGATAATCGTCGCGATAATGTTGCCGCCAAATGCCGGCCGGATCTGCAGGAGGAGGTTCTCGTACGTCTGGCCGGTCTTTTGAATCGTATGATCGCCGATCTGCAGGTCCGTGCAGTCGGCGGTCAGGCCCGCCTTGATGCAGCTTGCCACCCGCGGCGCCAAATCGCGCCCGCACGGCGTCGCCCCATATAAAACGATCTGCGGTTTATGCTTGTGAATGAGTTCATCGATGACCTTGGCATAGCTGCTCGCCTGGTAATCCGCCAGCAGCGGATGCTCCGCCAGGTACACCGTGTCGGCCCCGTATTGCCCCAGCTTCGTGCAAAGCTCGCTCACCTTGTCGCCCAGCAGCATGGCCGCCAGCGGCACCTTCAGCGTGTCGGCAAGCTGCCGTCCCTTGCTCAAGAGTTCCAGTGCCGGCTCTTCCAGTTTGCCGTGATGCTGCTCGGCAAAGATCCAAACCTCTCCCTTTTTATTCACTTCTATCATTGCATCATTCCCTTGTAATTGTCAGAAGATAGAAGTTAGAGGTTAGAGAATTTTGTATCCTTCGCTCTCTATCTTCTATCATCAATCATTATCCTATCGTGTGGTCAACGATCAGCTCATGCACCATCGCGTCGATGCCGCCCTGCGTCGGCTCGATGCTCTTGGTGTCCTTGGCCGCCAGCACCACGCTCTGAATGCGATGCACCTTGGTCGGCGAACCATCCCGCCCGCACCATTGCAGATCCGCCTGCAGAAAATCCAGGTCCCATTGGTGAATCAGGATGTCCCTGGCCTCCAGGTCTTTGCAGACCCCATCTACGTCAATGGACGGATCGCTTTTGGCCGCCTCTTGGACCTCGACGCGGCATTTGGCGGACTTGCACTTCATCAGCTGCTTGGCCCGGCACACACGCGGTTCATTCGCCGAATCCAGCACCGTCATCAGTACCGGCAGCGTACTCTTGACCTCCTGCCAGCCGTTGCCCATGTTCCGCTTGGCGATGATCGTTTTGCCCTCAAGCTTTACCAGGTTCTCGACATAGGTGATCTGCGGCAGACCTAGTTTTTCCGCAAGCTGCGGCCCGACTTGGGCCGTATCACCGTCGATCGCCTGCCTGCCGCACAGCACGATATCGGCGTTGAGCTTCTTCACGCCGCAGCTTAGGATATAGCTGGTTGCCAGCGTATCCGACGCCGCGCAGCGCCGATCCGTGATCAAGACCGCCTGGTCGGCCCCGCGATACAGTCCCTCGCGCAGCACCTGGGCGGCCGCCGGCAATCCCATCGCCATCACGGTCACATGTCCGCCGTACTGGTCCTTGATCGACAGCGCCAGCTCCAGCGCGTTGAGGTCCTCCGGGTTGAAGACCGCCGGCAGCGCCGCACGGTTGACCGTTCCATCCTCATTCATCGCCTGGCCCGTAATCCGTTTCGTATCAGGCACTTGCTTGACTAACACCACACAGTTGTATCCCACGTCAAAACCTCCATGAGCACTTCCATTATCAACTGAGGATTCCCTCAGTGCGGCGATATATCGCCTCTTCCTGTTCAAACAACAAGCGGAAATAACGACCCCAAAGGGGTAAAATACAGTGATTATTGAGAGCGGTAGTTTAGTCCAAAACCTGCGCAAGTCAACCAAAAAACCCCTACTGGCTGACGACGGGGTGCATCAAGATTTTTAGGCAGAGTTCTTTATTGCGTATTCCCATACATCGCTATGCATAGCACACCGGATTTCCAACATGGCGGATGCTCCCTGTCGTCCCCATCGCATTCCCGGCCCTTTCATGCGGCTTTGTAC
>JAJFTK010000095.1 GCA_021372945.1 Planctomycetaceae bacterium
CACAGCCTTGCCGGAATCTTTTTACGGCGTCTTCAATCCATTCGCTGTCGCTTTGCATAATATAATCCCTTTCAAAAATGAGTATTTGAAAACGGTTATATCCTATCCGCAAGTCTGGCGCCACTTTTTTTTGTTACACCCAGGCAACACGGGTATCTTGCCCGTGCTGTTGATAAAAAACCGGCACAAGCCTGCGATGTTTAACGCATTAAAATAGCAGCTTGAGAGCGGCCAGGGCGGCCAGGGCGAGGGCGATGATGTTGAAGATCTTTTGGGGAAGGTACTTAATGACGAGTACGCCGGTGAGGGCCCCTGCCAGGACGGCGGGAAAGACCACGACGCTGGCCTTGAAGGAAGCGACGGTAATCATGCCGTGCGGGATCATCAGTGGGACCTTGAGCCAGTTGACAATGAAGAAGAACCACGCGGCGGTGCCGACGAACAGGCGTTTTTCGAGGCGCATCGAGAGCAGGTAGATGGTCATCACGGGCCCGCCGGCATTGGCGAGCATGGTGGTGACGCCTGCCGAAACGCCCATCGTCGAGAGAAAGGCATGGCTGTGCGGGACCTGGCTGTCTTCCTTGAGGATGCTGCGGATGCGTAAAACCAGCAGGATCAGGATGATAACGCCAATGAGGGGCTTGAGCTGGTCATCCGTTATGAAGAAGAGGATGACAAAGGCGATGAGCATACCGACGATGGTCCAGGGCAAGAGGCCCAGCAGATGCTTCCATTGGCAGACGCGGAAATAATAGGCGATCGCGAAGAGGTCGGCGAAGATCATGATGGGGACCATGAGGCCGACGGAGGTCTTTGCCGAAAAATACAAGGCGAGGATGGGCACGGCGAGCATACCGAAGCCGGGGACACCCGTCTTGGCGACGCCCATGGAGAAGGCGGCGAAGGCCAATAAGAGCCACGGCAGCCAACCTGTTATATGGAGCGATTCGGCAAGCATTTAAAGCCTTTCAAACGCATCAGTTACAAAGCCAGAGAATGTACGTGCCGAAGGCTGCAAATGCAATGACAAAGTAGGATTTGCGCAAAAAAGAAGGAGACGATCCCAAAATCGTCTCCTTGGCTCTGCCGTTGAAAGCTGTTCAACGTCCCTATTCAAATCTCCTGAAAGCAAAACTTTCTATCTAGTATTCGGTCGCAGGCTTAATTTGGTTCGGGAAAATCCGCGATTTTTTTGAAAATATATGTGAGCAGGCAGGGTTTTGCTTAGCTAATTGTGACTGCCCCTGTTAAAGGAGACAGCGCAGGCCGGAAGCCTGCGTTAGATTTACCAGGTGCAGGAGGGGTCTTCGGGGTCATTGCACGCAAGCCATTGGATACAAAGCCCGGCGAAGTCAGCCAGATCGATTTGGGAATCAGCCACGAGGTCGGGCGAATGGTTGGGGGCCATAGCGATCGGGTCCGGCCAGAGCCACTGCTCCGACAAAAGGATCAGGTCAGGTAAATTGACGCGACAGTCGCCGTTGAGGTCGGCGGGCAGTCGGTAGCCGTAGGACTGCACGTCCGCACAGCGATCGATCGGCGGTTCGATATCGAGCGAAAGCGTGATGATGGAGCGGGCGGGGGCAACCAGCGACGCGGCCGGGCTGAAGGAGCCGACCAGAACGCAGTTTTCCGTTTCGGAGGTGCGGTATAACTGCCCGCCAAGAATGCTGACGTTTGAGAAAGACACCGTGGTCTGAACCTCGGAATAGCCGGGGTTGACGAAGATAACAGAGAGCTTGCGGTTGTCGGGACTGATGTAAGCGGAGGTGCGAAGCTGCGGCGAAACCGTGGAGGCGGCCGCGCGCTGCCAGTCGGCATCGATAAAGGCGGAGTAATGTTTGAAGGCGTAATAGACGGGTCGGATCGAATAGCCGGCATCAGGGTTCCACGGCCACTCCAGCGAGATAAGCCCGCCGGGGGTTTCCCAGAACAGATCCCAGTACACGTACGCGGCGGCGCTTTCATAGACCAGTGAATTGTGCATCAGGAGCGCCAGATTGATGGCATCGGTGAAGTAAGCATTGTCGCTTGAGTACTCGGTTTGCATGCGAGGCTTGTCGTTGTATGCGGCGGCGTAGTTGGTCATGCCGAGGATGTAGCCGTCGGGATTGGCGCCGCTGCCGTCGCCGTAGAGATGGTGGGCGTAGGCATAGAGCGGCGTCTTGTCGATGAGGGCATTGATATAGGCCTTTGACGAGCCGAAGCCGACCGTTTCGGGGGCAAGCAGCTTGGGAGCACCGGGCATCGAACCGGCGAGATCGGCCAGGGCCGCGAAGGCCAGGTTGTAGCCGGCGTAGTCGGCGGTTTCGGCAGGCGTGAACTTACAGCTATCCCATGTGGCCAGGTAATCGGCTTCGTTCTGCATGTTGATGTACTCGGCGGTGATGCCCAGGGCGGCGTAGGCGTTGAGACTATCGAGCCACCACTGCGCGAAATCGGCATAGCGGTATTGGCCGGAGACATTCTTGGCCAGCGTTCCGGCGACGGTGCTGCCGTTGCTCTTGAGTGAGGCCTGCGGCGACCACGACGAAATCATGACCTTCAGCGGGCGGCCCAGCGCCGCCTGCGCCTGGGTGATGATCTCGTCATCGGTGCTCATGTTGTTCGTGTCAATACCATAGGTGTTGCGGATGCGATAGATATCCAGGCCGAGGTCGTGAAAGAGCAGGTTGTAAAGCGCAGCCTTTTGGGGATGGGCGGTGAGCCAGCCGCCGTACCAGCCGCCGGCGGCACCGATGCCTTCGATGGTCTGATGGCGGATGCCGGGGTCAACATGCGTTGTCGTGGTTACCGGCGGCGGTGTGGGGCCATAAACAGAGACATCATCGACGAAGAAGCTGACGCCGGATGGCGGCCCTTCAAAATAAACATACAGCCCTGTGAGCGTGCCGGAGACATTCAGTGTGTACACGCCGGAGATCTGCACCCAGGCGCTATTCGTCACGGCGGCATCGCGACTGAAGGGATATGTTGTGCCGCTGCCGTCGGTTTTTTCTACAGTGAGCTTGACGGTGGCGCTGGCGGCATTTTCCAAGCGGACCCAGCCGGAGATCTGGTACGTCTGGCCCACTACCATCTTGTCCATCATGCTTTGCCGAATGCCTTGCCAGGTGTCCGTGCGGTCGAAGGTTCTGCCGGCAGACGAACCGCTGTGTACGGGCGAGGAAACGGTCTCGATGGAACAGTTGCGGTCGAGCCAGTCGGATGTGCCGTTTTCAAATCCGGAATTGATCAGGACGTTGGCGTCGGCATAAAGAAGACCGCCGCAAAAGAAAACCGCCAGCAGAATGATCCATCTGTTTTGCATTACCCGATCACTCTCATGTGAAGACTCCCGCCCGATTAGCAAACAGCATTCAGTAAACGATTACTGCCTAGTCTAGCATAGAAGGAGCCCATTGGTCAAGAAAAAACACCTTCTTGGGCTTCAAATGGGTAGGCCAGGCCCCATTGTGCGCGGATGGCGTCCATCATTTCGAGGACGGCCAGGGATTCATCGAGGGGCATGAGGGCGTTTTGGGTGCGGCCGTTCCTAAGGTCATCATGGGCAGCGAGGATCTCGTAGATGAAGCCGTTTTCGTGCGTGGGCAGTTCGAAGACTTCGTCGGGTTTGCCGGGGCGAATCAATGAGAGTTTATTGCCGCGCCACCAGGACCTGTGCAGGCGGAGGGTGCCGGACGTACCGAGGATGTGCGCCTCGTGAGGAGATTCGACCTGAACGGTGGAATAGAGGATGGACATGCGGCCGTTGTCGAACGTGAGGATCATGGCATTCTGTTCGTCAATGCCCGCAGTACTCATGGAGGCGGCGCTGGCGATGTTGGCGGGTTTGCCGAAGAGCATTGAAGACAAAGCGAGCGTATAGACGCCGACATCGAGGAGCGCTCCGCCGGCAAGCTCGGGGCGGACGAGGCGCGGGTTGCAGTTGTCGCCTGCGCGGAAGCCGAAATCGGCGATGAGGATCCGCACATCGCCGATGGCGTTTTCCGCAAAAAGCCGGCGGACCTTATCCATCAGAGGCAGGAAACGCGTCCACATGGCCTCCATGAGAAAACGATCATTGGCGCCGGCGGCATCGCGCATCGCCCTGCCTTGCCGCGCGTTGACCGCCAGCGGCTTCTCGCAGAGAACGTGCCGGCCGGCATTGAGGCACATTACGGCATTTTCACAATGCAGGTGGTGCGGCGTGGCAATGTAGATGATGTCTATATCGCCATCGGCGGCAAGCAGCTGATAGCTGCCATAACGACGAGGGATGTTGTGCGCATCGCCGAACGCATTAGCATTCTCGATCGTGCGTGAGCCAATCGCGAGAAGCTCTGCATCCTTGACGTGTTTTAAAGCGTCAGCAAACTTGGCCGCGATGCGGCCGCCGCCCAGTATTCCCCAGCGAATTTTATCGGTCATGTAGGCTTCCTTTCAAACATGACGGGCAATGTACTACGAACACCTTCAAACCACAACCGTTTACTCGCTAACTTCGGGGCACATCATGATGTATTCGCGAACCTTATCGACATCGGCCATGGCGACGGCGACTTTGTCATCAGCAGCGCCATAGTAGAGGTAGAGCTTGTTATTGGGCATGATGACGCCGCCGGTGACGAAGGTCACATCGCCGACGTCGCCCATGCGTTCGTAATGCGTCTTGGGGCCCAGGACCCACTCATCGCCGCGGCGAAGGACGCGCCACGGTTCGTTCTTGTCGAGCAGCGCCATGCCCGTACGATAGAGGTGACTGGCGGTCGTGTGGCGGACTCCGTGATAGATGATGAGCCAGCCTTCGGGGATCTCGATGGGCTGACAGCCCAGCCCGATGCGGGCGCCGTCCCAGTGGGCGTAGCGGGTCTTGAGCAGGACGCGGTGGTCGCCCCAATGTTTGAGATCGGGCGACATGCCCATCCAGATATGAGCCTCGCCGCGAACGATAGGCCGGTGAATGAGAGCGAAGCGGCCATTGAAACGGCGCGGCATAAGGCAGGCGTCTTTATCCTCGGGCGGGATCAGGCCGCCCAGGCGGGCGAACGTGCGGAAGTTGCGGGTGATGGCCAGCGAAACGACCGGGCCGCCTGCGCCGAAGGAAACATACGTGATGGCGTACTGCTTTTGTTCTTCGAGCCAGACGATGCGCGGGTCCTCCAGGCCCCACCGCTCTTCCAGCGTGGTATTGTCGGCCATCATCGTGGGCTGTGGGTCGATCTGCCAGTTAGTGAGGCCGTCGCCGCTTCGAGCCACCGTTAAATGGCTAAATCCGCGAAGATCCTCCACGCGATTGAGCAGAAGCACCTGGTTATTGAAACGGATGGCGCCGGGGTTGAAGACGGAGTTGATTGGATAGGGCCATTGTTCGGCCGTCAGGATGGGGTTGCCCTCGTAACGAACGAACAGTTCCAAAGCCAGTTTGGCGCGCTGGAAAGAACTCATCTCATTTCCTTCGAAAAACATCCTTTAGTTTAACGTCTAAGCGCTGCGAGCGGTTCAGCCCGAGCACAGACTTCAATCAAATTAAGGCCCGGGCGGATACGGGTCAATCAGCAAAAACCCGTACAAGCCCGCGAAATGAAAAAACAGGGTTGCGGATGCCGGATCGGGGCACGATAATAGAGTTTGTAAACGGAACGTATCTGGAATGCAGGAACCGCACAGTTTGGCAAACGTAGATGAAGGTACAAAACTTCAATAGGAGCCGTCGATCCATGAACAAAAGTGCACTATTGTACATCTTAGTAACCGTGGCCATGACGGTTGCGGCGCCTGCGGCACAGGAAGCGGTCGTGATCGCAAGTTACGGCAATGAAACATCTTCTGCGCATTTGGAGGCGGTGCGAATGGATGGTAAACCGGGAGCCGCGGTTGTGTTTACAGGGACGGCGGATCTGCACTATTGTGCAACCAGCCAGGCAGCGCCGGTACCGGGGATGGAGTTTAGGGCCGAGGCGATGAGCGAGAACGCCGCTTTTGGCCGGGCGGTTTACCCGGCATATTCGTATTTTGATGATCCGGCCAAAGGCAAGATCGAGGTCTGGGCCGGAAATTTCACGATATTCTTTCCATTGCAGGAATCGCAAGCACTTGTCAGCACTGAGGTTACAGTGACGATCCGGGCAATGGCGTGCACGAGCCAGGTCTGCATGGCTCCATTTGTCAAAACCTTGTCCGGCGTGCTGGATTTTTCCAATCCCGAGGCGCTGAAGACGATTGAGTTTGAGCAGGCTAAGCCCGCCGGAAACACAGAGCCCAGTGCCTCTGCATCGCTTGGCGGCACTGGCCCTTTGCCGCAGGAGAGTTTTTACACAAGCGAAGCGTTGGCCCAGCGACTGAAGGGCTGGCGCCAAAGCGGGCAAGGCGAGGCGAAGGCGGCCGCGGGAACCGGGTGGTATCTGCTGCTGTCGGTGCTGGCGGGGGTATCGATCAATATCATGCCGTGCGTGCTGCCGGTGCTGCCTTTGATCGTGCTTCGCCTGGTGGGGCAATCGAAGGAATCCAAGCCGCGGCGCGTGGGGCTGGGGCTGGCGTTCTGCGCGGGGATCGTGCTGTTTTTCGCGATGTTCGCGGTCGTGTCGGCGGGCGTTAAGATCGCAACCGGCACAGCGCTTGACCTAAACAGCCTGTACCGAAGCCCCGCGGCGGTAACGGCGATGTTCTTGCTGATCGTGCTCTTTGCGCTGGTGCTGCTGGATATCGTGCAAGTCAGTCTGCCGGGATTTGCGGCAGGACGAAGCGGCGGCTCGGGATTCATGGGGTCGGCGGGGATGGGATTTTTGGCGGGCGTATTAAGCACACCGTGCAGCGGGGCCGTGATCGGCGCGGTGCTGGTGTGGGCGCAGACGCAGACGGTTTGGGTAAGCGGGCTTGCGCTGGTGTTGATGGGGGTTGGGATGGCGCTGCCGTACGCGGCGCTGGTATCGGCGCCGAAACTGCTGGCACTGGTGCCCAGGCCGGGAACGTGGATGGAGGTCTTCAAGAAGACCGGCGGATTTTTGCTGCTGGCGATCGCCGTGAAGTTCATGCTGACGGGACTGGAAAAGGAGCACCTCATTAACGTGCTGCTGTATGGCGTGATCTTCGCGTTCTGCGTGTGGATGTGGGGGACGTGGGTAAGTTTCAATACGCCTGCGGCTCAACGCCGGCTTGTGCGAGGGATCGCGGCGGCGATCGCGATTGCGGCGGGCGTGTGGATGCTGCCTGGGCCCAGGGAGGCGACGATCGATTGGCAGGCTTACGACGCGGGCATGATCGAGCAGGCGATACGAGATGGCCGGCCCGTGCTGGTGAAGTTCACGGCGGACTGGTGCACCAACTGCAAAGTCGTGGACAAAAGGATCTACCAGCAGCCCGAGATCGCCAAGCTGCTTGCCGAGCGCGGATTCGTGACGATCAAGGCGGATACGACGCAGGCCGATTACGCGGCGGCGATCGACATGCACAGGGTCTTTGGCGAGCCGGGCAATGTGCCGGTGACGGTGCTGCTGAATCCGCGGGATAGAAGCATCACGAAATTGCGGGGGATCTTTACGGCTGAGCAGCTTGTGAATTATTTAGGTTTGGGCAACTAACATCAAAGAGGCAGGATGGATCCTCGACTCGATCCACCCTGCCTGACTTTTCGCTCAGAGATGCCAATGGCTATTGATCTCGGGCTGATAGAGAACCGATTCCAGCGTCAGCCCGCAGCGCAGCGCGGCGCCTGGTTGTTTTCCCAGCAGGGACAGGCCCAGCCAGGAGAGAACCGAAACCTGCCGATTGAGCTTACTTTGCTCGTCGGGGTAAACCAGACGGCATTGCAGCGCTTCGCCGCCGGCCGTTCGCAGGAGCATCGCAGAATTCATAGTCACCACATCAGCCGACACCAGCTTCAAAGGCACGATCTGAGCATTCGACAGGATGCGGCGCAGGAACAACAATCGCCGCGGACTGCCGCACTTTCTCTTCTTGCAGCCGTTCACCAGGTTCATCAGGCGATAATAATCAGCCTCCGAGACGCGAAGCGGCACGCCAACCTGCGGCCGCCGCGATCTCGGCCGCGTTTTTTGCAGCCATGTTTTTAATGCATTCATACGTCATCGTCTCCCGCCGCTTCCGGCTGATAGAGGATCTTTTCGATGCTCAGCCTGCCGTGGATGTCATCGCCCTCACGGCGTCCGAGCAGCGACAATCCCATTGGGCTCAGGATTGAGACGCAGCACTGTTCACGGGGCGTCTCGTTGGCGTCATCAGGAAACACCAGCCGCATATCCATCTGCTCGCGCGTGCTCTTGTCGCGCACGCGCAGCCTGGAATTCATCGTGACCCTGTCCGGCCGGACCTGTTCGGCCCCAATGACCTCCGCATGCCGCAGCAGCGCGCCCAGGCGGTCAAGCCACGTGGCGGTCGGGCGCGGTGGAACCGCGTAATGGGCAGCCAGCAGCAGTTTGAGCCGTCCGGCATCGACATGCGTAATCACGGGTTTGACAAACGTCCTGGTCATGTCACACTTCCTTCGGCCAGCGCAGTTTCCTCACAGCACCTCAGGCTGAGCAGCCCGACGTCGTACAGATCGGACACGATCGTATAGACCCTGCCGCCCTTGGCTTCCAGATAAAGGTTTCTCGCATTGGGAATCGTTTTTCGCAATTGGCGCAGAGCCTCGGCTTTGGCGGCGACTAAACCGTCCGCCTCCACCTGGTAGTGCACCTGTTTGCCCGTATTGAAGATTGCAACTTCTGTATGCCATTTGTTCATGCTATCCTTCCTTTTCCAGACAAAAGATTGGGCTCGCCTGCTAGCTTCCGGCCGGACAGGCGCTGTCGTCCGGCTGATACAGCATTTTCTTGATGACCAGCTTTCGCTGCCCGCCGGGAACGTCGTGCCGCACCGTATCGCCCACGCGGTAACCAAGGATCGCGGTTCCAACCGGGGCCAGCACGGACACCTTGTCCGCGTCCAGATCGGCCTGGTCCGGATAGACCAGCTCGAACGGAAACTCCTGCCGCGTATCGAGGTCTTCCAGTATGACGCGGCTGTTCATGGTCACAACATCCGGGTCGATCTTGGCGGCCGAGACCACGCGAGCGCGTTCGATCTCGCGCTGGAGCGCCTCGGCTCGATCTGCATCCCGCGAGGGCAAGACGCGCTCCGAGTTGATCAGATCGTTGAGCCTGTGAAGGTCATCTTTTGTAATGTAGAGGTTTTTGATTTTCATGGTACTGATCCTTTGACAAACAACCTAACGATTCTGAATTGGTATGAACTCGCCGCACCAACTGCCGGAACTTACGGATACAAAGAGATCCTGGAGCGACTGGCCGGCTCGCTCGGTCACGATAAGCAGCCTCGGCGGAAACCGTCGGCACTGGCCGTTCACGGACCGTTCCGAGGGCAGGTGGAAATACCTGCAATTTCTGCATGTCTGCTTCATGGCAATCTCCCGTTGAAAAACGCATTTTAGGGTGCGCAACGCGCAGCACGCACCCTTTGTCAAAGAGTTGTGAGGCCAAGCTTAAACCATTGAGGGCAGACGCACCGGCGGCGAATAGCCGGCAAACAGGGCGCACGGACTGTGCCACAGCGTAGGCAGGATATTATAGAGGGCGGCTCCAAAGGAACCCCGCGGGTCCCTTGGACGTGTAAGACATGGTTGTAAAGTTAGATAGGTCATGTTTGATCCCTGCCTTTCAGACAAAACCGCCGACCATGAGTAATACGGCCAGGAACTGATTTTGTGCCCGCATGGTATTCATTTAAGCATCCTTTTCTAACCGTTATTCCAATAAAAAAGGCCAGCTTGGCGCCGGCCTTTGAAGATTCGCGCAACTTGCAGGCCGCACCCGTCAGGAACTGTTCCGAATGTATTCTTTTGACATTAACGCACTCGCCTTTTGCACAGCCATCATCATTATTGAGCAGTATAACATATTAAAAAAGTTTGTCAAGCCCCTAACTTAGTATCAACCTTTTTTACTTGAACAAAAGAGATTTGAGACCTATACTGGAGAGGATCACGCAGGGCGAGAAACGCTTTTCAGTGGTAACGGGGGCGGCTGGAGATTGGATCAGAAAGCAACATCACGGATGAAGCCGATGAGATTTGAAATCGTATGGATATTCCTGTTTACGTATTCAGTGATGGCGGGGCAAAACCCGATGATGCCTGGGGCCGACCCGCATGTTATCTAGTCGTCCCTGAAAAAGTCATTTTGCGAATTCAAATCGCCGGGCCAACGCGGTGACGCCAGAAGTGTTTGACATTTTGCTCAGCCAATTTTCCAAAAAGTCGACCCATTCCGTCAGCGCATACAAAA
>JAJFTK010000099.1 GCA_021372945.1 Planctomycetaceae bacterium
AACTAATAGCCGCATTTTTGTATGCGCTGACGGAATGGGTCGACTTTTTGGAAAATTGGCTGAGCAAAATGTCAAACACTTCTGGCGTCACCGCGTTGGCCCGGCGATTTGAATTCGCAAAATGACTTTTTCAGGGACGACCAATTAGCGTTTCAATCTCAGCCATTTCATTCCTCAAACATTGGTGCCCTTGTTCAGGAGATCCAGATAGGCAGTGTACTGATAGATGCGGTTGCGTTTTGAGCCGGTGACTTCTCTTACAATTCCAAGACGTTCCAGATGCTTGATCGCGGTTGTTGCGCTGGTTGCCCACAGGCCAGTGATTTGACAAATTTTGGGAATGGAAATAATCGGGCGTTGAAGGATCGCATGATGCACGCGGAGCGCCGAGCCGGCCGCCCTGCCGACTGTCTGTATATTCTTGCGATCCCGTTCAGCTAATTTCATCAATTCCACGGATGTCGCGGCGGCCTTTTCAGAGGTATCCAGTACGGCGGTCAGGAAGAATTCGATCCAGCTTTCCCAATCGCCGGTTGTTCGCACCTGCTGCAATAATTCATAATAGCGGCTTCGATGCGTTTTAAAATACAGGCTCAGGTACAGCAGCGGTTCTTTGAGAATCCCCTCGGCGCACAACAAGAGCGTGATCAGCAATCGGCCAATCCTTCCATTGCCATCGAGAAATGGGTGGATCGTCTCAAATTGAACATGGGCCAGGGCGGCCTTGAGCAGTGCCGGAAATTTTTCGGGAATGTCGTTGAGAAATTTCTCAAGCTGCCCCATGCATTCCATGATCTTGCCCGCCGGCGGCGGTACGAAAGCGGCATTGCCGGGGTGGGTTCCGCCAATCCAATTCTGACTGGTTCGAAACTCGCCGGGGCTTTTGCCAGCGCCGCGGCCTTTTGACAAAAGCACGCGGTGGATTTCACGTATCAGCCGCAGGGACATTGGCAGCCCATTTCGCACAAGCGAAAGTCCATGGTTGAGGGCAGCCACGTAGTTGGAAACTTCCTGAACATCTTCAATCGGAACGCCGGGACTGCCGCCCATTTCAAACAGGAGCAGTTCGGAAAGGGAGGATTGCGTCCCTTCGATTTGGGACGATAAAACGGCTTCCTGCCGGACATAGATATATAGAAAGATGTCCGTTTCCGGCAGTAGCATAGCGGTGCTGTCCAGGCGGCCCAGCGCCAAGAGCGTCCGATCCATCAGGTCTCGCAACATGCTGTTGATAACAATGTCGGGTTTGGGAGGCAACGGGTCTGGTATGAAGGACTGACACAGCTCACCGACTGTAGAAATGGTCACATACTGTCCTGTTTTTCGCTGCATATTATTACACTTATTGTAATAGGTTTTGTTCTTATTACAAGATATCGACTCAACTTGTAATAAGGAATTACGGAATTATTGAAAATGTAATAGATAACACACATCCGGTATAGGCCAGTTTATTGTTCCAGCTGTTCCCAGCGGGCGAAGGCGGCGGCCAGGGCTGACTCCAATTCCTGGAGGCGGGCGGCGGTTTGGGTGAGCAGTTCCTGCGGCTGTTTATAGAAGGCCGGTTCGGCCATTTGGGCGTGCAGGGCGGCACGCTCCTGTTCGAGGCGCTCGATCTCGGCGGGCAGGGCCTCCAATTCCTTCTGTTCCTTGTAGCTGAGCTTCTTTTGCGCGTTGAGGCGGGAGGCGGCGCGCTTTTCGGCCTTCCGGTCGGGCTTGGGTTCTTTGGGGGGCAACGTTTCCTGTTCGGCGGCGAGCTTTTCGTTTTTCTGGCGGACCCAGTCATCATAGCCGCCGACATATTCCTTGACGCAGGCGTTGCCCTCAAAGACATAGGTGCTCGTCACGACGCGGTTGAGGAACTCGCGGTCGTGGCTGACCAGCAGGACGGTGCCTGCGTAATCGGCGAGCAGTTCTTCCAGCAGTTCCAGCGATTCGACATCGAGGTCGTTGGTGGGTTCATCCAGCACGAGGATGTTGGCGGGTTTGGAAAAGAGGCGGGCCAAAAGCAGGCGGTTGCGTTCGCCGCCGGAAAGCGTCGAGACTAGGCTGCGCGACTGCCGCGGCGGGAACAGAAAATCCTCAAGATAGCCGACGACGTTGCGCGACTTGCCATTGAAGACGATCGTGCTGTAACCATCGGCGACGTTTTCCCAGACGCTCTTATTGTCATCGAGCTGCGAGTGAAGCTGATCGAAGTAGGCGATCTCGAGATTGGCGCCCCAGCGGATCGTGCCGTCGGTCGGGCGAAGCTGGCCGAGCAGGACCTTGAGCAGGGTGGTCTTGCCGCAGCCGTTGGGACCGATGAGGCCGATCTTGTCGCCCTTCATGACCGTCGCGGTGAAATTCTCGACGATGTTGACAACCCCAAACTCCCCTGCCAAGGGGGACCCTGTCCTTTGCAGCTTTAGCGAAGAAGGATACCCGCCGGAGTCGGCAGAGGGGGCAGCGGCCGTTCTGTAGGCGAAGCTGAGGCCCAGGATCTCGATCATCATCTGGCCGGAGACGGGCAATTCATTGGCCTGCAATTTGATTTTGCCGGAAAGCGTGCGGCGCCGGCGGCGATTTTCCCGCATCTCCAGAAGTTCACGGACACGACCCATGTTGCGGGTGCGGCGGGCCTGGATGCCCTTACGGATCCAGACTTCCTCCTGTGCCAGTTTCTTATCAAAGTGGCGGTTTTCGGCCTCTTCAACTTCAAGCTGCGACTGTTTGCGCTGGACATACTCGTCATAGCCGCAATTCCAGCTTGTCAGACGGCCGCGGTCCAGGTCGAGAATGCGGGTACTCAGCCGGCGGACGAACATGCGGTCATGCGTGACAAAAAGGATCGAGCCGGCAAAGTCCTTAAGATATTCTTCCAGCCATACGATCGAGTTTATATCAAGATGGTTGGTCGGCTCATCCAGAAGGAGGATGTCGGGCTGGCACACAAGCGCCTTGGCCAAAAGTACCCGTCGCTTGAGACCGGCAGACAGTACCGAGACATCCGTGTCCGAGAGGCTTTCAAGCCCCAGGTGCGTCAGAACGGTCTCGACGCGCAGATGCATGGACCAAGCCCCTACCGCTTCGATGGCATGATGCAGGCGATCAAGCTGCTTAAGCAGCTCGGGCGAGACGTCAGCGGCGACCTGTCTGCTCACATCATGGTACTGCTTGAGCAGGATGCTCTGCTGCCCAAAACCGCGAGCGACTTCTTCGAAGACCGTGCCGTGCAGGTCCAGCGGGACCTTCTGGCACAGCATGGCCAGTTTCAGGCCGGGGGCCATTGCGATCTGGCCGTCAAGCGGTTCCAGGTCGCCGGCGATGATGCTCATGAGCGTCGATTTGCCCTCGCCGTTGCGGCCGACCAGGCAGATCCGCTCGCCCGGCTCGATCTGGAGGCTGACCGCGTCCAGCACGGGGGCTGAACCAAAGCTCATCTTGATGTCGCGAAGACTGATCAGTGCCATCTGGGTTTCCAAACTCCAGGCGGTTATATCGCCGATTTCGAAATAAGTTCGTCAGTGTCCCAACAATACCTGCTGGAGCGGCATTCACAAAGTAAAAACCGGCTTAACAGTTCGGGGGCGGCATAGTTGTAGTGGACACTGCCGGAAAGAACCGTAGAATAAAACCCGCACAGCGGGCGTTTAGCAATGTACTTTGTTTCAAGATGCAAAGGGTATTCCGAATTCGCAAAATTAAGGATGATGTATATGAACAAAGCAAGCCTTTTAATTATCGCAGTTTTTCTAATCACGGGCATTTCTTACTGCCAGAGACAACCCGAGCCGATGGATCGAGGAATGGTCGCGATCGTACAGCCGGACGGTAAAGTGTACGTCGGGTGGCGCCTGTTCAGCAGCGACCCAGAGGACATTACATTTGACATTTACCGGCAGACCGAGGGAGGGCAGCCGATTCGTCTGAATGAAAAGCCGCTGACGCAAACGACAGATTTTTTGGATGCTTCTGCGCCTTTGGACAAGGTAAATGAATGGCACGTCCGCGCGGTCAAGACGGGCAAACAACAGGCCTCCGTCAGGCTTGCGGCTAAGACGCCCGCGCAGCTGTATGTCGCCATCCCCTTCAAGGGCGATTACGTCTGCAGCAGGGTGGCGATCGCCGACCTCAACGGCGACGGCAAGTACGATTACATCATCAAACAGCCGGTGCAGATCACTGATCCCGGCGTGTGGAAAAAGAGCACGGACACGTGGAAGGTCGAGGCCTATCTCAATGACGGCACGTTCCTTTGGCGACAGGACCTGGGCTGGAACATCGAACAGGGCGTGTGGTGGTCGCCGATGGTCGCGTTTGATTTTGACGGCGACGGCAAGGCGGAGATCGCGCTCAAGACAGCGCCGGCGGACAAGGATTATCGCAATCCGGATGAACATGAGTTTGCAGGCCGGGTTATGTCGGGGCCGGAGTACTGTTCGATTTTGGACGGCATGACGGGCAAGGAGCTTGACCGCGTGGATTGGCCCCTGCGCGGCAGCGTGGCCGATTGGGGCGATGTAAAGAATAACCGCGCATCGCGGCACCTGATCGGGGCGGCGTTCCTCGATGGCAAGCGGCCCAGCCTGCTTGTCCTGCGCGGGACCTATACGCTGATGCGCGTGGACGCATACAACCTGGAGAACAAAAAGCTGAGCAAGGTTTGGAGCTGGAGCGGCGATGACGAAACGCCGAAGGTGCGCGGACAGGGCATGCACGGGCTGCACGCGGCGGATATTGACGACGATGGACGCGACGAGATCATTTTGGGCTCGGCGGTGCTGGACGATAACGGCAAGATCCTGTGGAACATCGGGCTGGGACACCCGGATGCCTGCTACGTGACCGATGTGCTGCCCCAGCGGCCGGGTCTGGAGATCATGTACGGCATCGAGCCGCGGCAGGAGAAGAACGCGATCTGCCTGGCCGATGCGCGCACGGGCCAGATTCTCTGGGGCTGTCAGCACCCGACAACGCACGCCCACAGCAGCGGGATGTTTGGCGACTTCGACGCCGCAAATCCGGGACTTGAATTTCATACCGGCGAGAAGGATCGTTCGACATACTGGACCTACGCGATGAACGGCACGCTGCTGGACCAGGAGGACCTCGGCAGGCTGAACCCGCCGCTGTTGTATTGGACCGCCGCCGCGCAGAAGCCGTATGCGCTCAATGGCAGGATTCGCTTTTATCACGGCGATGTGACCGGCTCGTATGAAGGCACGATCCTGGCGGTGGCGGATGTATTGGGCGATTGGCGCGAGGAATTGATCACGGTTGTGCCGGGCGAGCTGCGAATCTATACGACCACCATTCCGGCGATCGATCGGCGAGTGACGCTCATGCAGGATCCGATTTACCGGATGGATGTCGCGATGATCTCGATGGGGTACCTGTATCCGCCGCAGTTGAGCTATTACCTGAAACAGAATTAACCGGAATCATAATTCACCTGAGGCGAGTGTATCAGTGTAAAAAACGCCTCCCCTGACAAGGGGAGGCGGCCGAAGGCCGGAGGGGTAAAGCCAATACAATGACAGATGCGTACATCCAGAGCGGGTGTTCAATTGGAAGCCTTCGTTCCTCTAGCCGCATTTCGCTTGTCTGAAGCGGGCGTTTGTGCTATGATAATGGCAGGATGGTGACTGAAAAGCAAACGCGTCGGCCAGTTCTGCCGAAATCTCCATCCTTAATCGAACAGCACCGGTTTTTATTGGACGTTAGGGAAGGGAGAACATGGCACTGTGGCTTGAAACGCTGGGGATCCTGCTGGTGGCGCTGGCGGGAATATGCGTGGGCCTGGCCGCCTCAAAGCGCTCAACGCGCACCTGTTTGGTTGTGATGATCATCTCCCTGTGTCTGATCGGGCTGATCCTGTTGGCCCGGCAGGATTCCTTGTGGCAGTATGTGCCGGCGCTGTGCGCGCTTGCCGCCGGACGGATGCGGTTCGTTCTTTTGGTCTTTGCCGTCACAATGGGGCTGTCGGCGCCGCTGAATCAGCTTGGGCCAGGTCTGCGGATGACGGCCTGCACAGTGATGTGCGTGCTGATCGCCGCCATGATCAGCCTGCCGTTTCTGCTGCCGGCCATGCTTCAACAACAATTCGCAACTTCGCAAACCCGCATCGATGTCGATGGCGTATGCCGCCAGACGCAGCCATATACCTGCGGACCTGCCGCGGCGGTCTCGGCGCTCAATCGGCTGGGGCTTGAGGCCCAGGAAGGCACGCTGGCTACGCAGGCGCGAACCGGGCCCGTGATCGGCACATCGCCGTGGGACCTTTACCGGGCGATCGACGCGATCTATTCATCGCAGGGTCTGTCGTGCGCATTCGAGCGATTGAGCGGCCTGGAGCAGATCCCCTCCGGCGGCGTGCTGCTGGCCATCGTCAGCGACCGTTTCGCGCTGGATCATTGCGTGGCCGTGCTGGGCTTTGACGAACAGACCGTAACGCTGGCCGACCCGGCGGAAGGCCTGGTCCACATGCCGCGCCCGCAATTTGCGCAAAGCTGGCGCAACTGCGGCATCGTTCTCTATCGGGCGCTGTAAAAAAGGCGTTTAGCAGAAGTGTCAGTGTTTCGACATGGCCATAGGCACCGTATTCCACATGTTCGACGCCAGCGGCCAAACAGCTTATGGTTACGTTCTGGAGCACGACTTCATGGTACTGATCACAGGCGGCTGTGCTGGGGCAGCGCTTACGCAATCACCAGCGCTGGCTGGAAGCCTGCGTTACACTGAGGGGTGACGCTCCATCAGGAGAGGGGTTAATCAGGATGGGCCAGGGCGTAGGTGTCGGCGGCGATAGCGGCCTCTTCGTCGGTGGCGATCACATAGACCTTTACGCGGCTTTGGGCGGCGCTGATGAGACGTTCTTTGGGTTCCCTGGCTTCGTTTGCCCCGGCGTCGATGGCGATGCCGATCTGGCTCTGGCCGGCGCAGATCTGAGCGCGCATGGCAGCATCATTTTCGCCAATGCCGCCGGTAAAGACGACCGCGTCCAGGCGGCCCAGCACGGCGGTATAAGCGCCGATGTACTTGGTAACGCGGTAGCCGAAGATATCCAGCGCCAGGCGGGCGCGCTCGCTGCCTTCTTTGGCATGCTCCCTAAGATTGCGCATGTCATTGGAGATGCCCGAGATGCCCAGAAGACCGCTCTGCTTGTTGCACATGGTATTGAGCTGCTTGACCGTGTAGCCCTTGTCCGCCAGGTAAAACAGGATCGCCGGGTCGATATCGCCGCAGCGCGTGCCCATGACCACGCCCTCCAGGGGCGTCAGGCCCATGGACGTATCAACGCTTTTGCCCTCTTTGACGGCAGTGATCGAACAGCCGTTGCCCAGGTGGCAGGTGATGATATTGGCCCGCGACTTATCGACGCCCATCAGGGCTGCGCAGCGCTGGGCGACATAGCGGTGACTGGTCCCGTGAAACCCATAGCGGCGGACGCGGTACTTCTCATAAATGTCGTACGGCAGGCCGTAGATATAGGCGGTTTTCGGGATCGACGTATGAAAGGCCGTATCGAAGCAGGCCGTCTGAACGGCCGAAGGCAGCGAATGCATCGCCGCGCGGATGCCGGTCAGGTTTGGCGGATTGTGCAACGGGGCCAGGTCGGCGAAGCGCTCGATGGAATCCAGCACGTGACTATTGATGATGACCGAGCCGGTAAACTCCTCGCCGCCATGCACGACGCGATGGCCCACGGCCCCGATCTCGCTGATATTCTTGACAACGCCGATCTTGGCATCGGTGAGCGTGGAAAGGATGACCTGCATTCCCGCATCGTGATCGGGCGCTTTGACCTCGGATGCGAATTTGCTGTTGTTATACTGATGCACCAGGGCGGACTCGGGTTCGCCGATGCGTTCGACCATACCTTTGGCCACGATGGTTCCGGCAGGCATTTCAAAAAGCTGATACTTAATAGATGAACTGCCCGCGTTAATCACTAAGACTTTCATCAGAGCTAAAACCTTTCCTACGTGAAAGCCGCGTTTTGGCGGCGGTTAGAAAGTCCTATTATGACGCCATCGACATCGCCCGTCAACGCCGCTCTTGGGTGAAAACGCCGCATCGAATGAAATACACTCAAAACGAACAATCGGTCCAAGGTCCCATAAAGCAGTTTGGGCTCGGCACCGCGGGGCAAAAACTGATTAAGCACCGCCTGTAAATTGACGAAGTTCAACCAGGATACTTCAAAATCAAGAGGCAACCAGTGAGAAAACAGGCAAATCGGCGGGCTTTAGCGGTGATTCGGTCGCTGCGCTGCCGCCAAGAAAAACAGAGTCAAAAGATAGACATTTTGTGCCGCGATATGGTGGATGCGCATCGTCATTTCGCTGTCAAGTTGTCTGATTCGCTCTATGTACATCGTTTTTATGAGGGGCTGCTCGCCTGTTCGACGCTGGAGGAGATCCTGGATACCGCGATTCGGGGCGTTTTGGACCGCATTGAAGGCTGCGAAACGGCGGTATTTTTGTTGGAAGAGACAGGTTTTGACATTCACCGGCTCAAACCATGCACGGGCGAGATGGCAGCGGGATTGGAGGACTGGTTTACACGGGACCTGGTCCAGAACATCAGTTTGCATCCGCGTGCCTGCTCGCTGACCGAGATGCTGCGAATGGGTTTACAGGGGCCGCCTTCGACCCTCAAGACGCTTTCGGCGGCGGCCATTGGACTGAGCAAATCCGCCCGGGCGATCGGCTTTATCTGGATTTGCAGGGCCGGAGAAAATCCGCTTTCGGCCCAGGAATTGTCCTCTATCTGCGCGATTGGCGCAGGGCTGGCAAACGCTATCGCCCAGGTACACACGCCAGGCAAACAAACCCTTTCTGCTAAAGTTTAAGGCAGACACCGCTGTTTGTTAGGCTTATCGAAACAGATTTCGTTCAAAAATCCTTTGAAAACACCCGGGATTCGAGTAGAATCACTGCGGTTTAATGGAGAATTCCATGGGCTTGGCGGTCCTTTGCAGTGCAGGGCTTTTCATTCGAGAGACACCGCTTTGGGGATTGGCCGAAGGTGCGCTTCCGTTTAGCCCGTACAAAACCATCTTCTTTATTGGCTGGTTTTATTTATGCCTGTATTCGGTACAGCGGTCCGACAACAGCCCGCTCATTCCCGATAAGTATCGATACGCCTCCAATGTCGCCGCCCTGATGATCGGCCCATTGCACTTGTGGGTTCTGTTCATTGCCGAGACGGTTCGCAAGGTCCAGGAAGGCGAGTTGACCTGGGGCGAGGTGTTTTCGCACGTGCTGGATACCATCATGGAGCGGCCCATCCGCAATCGCCCCAGGAAGACGGCACAAACCCCGGCGATCCAACTGATGGATACCAGCGGCAAACGATTCGAGGAACTTTACGCCAAGCAGCTTCGCGAAACCAGGGACCGCCGCATCCAGGAGAGCACCGAAGCGATGGTCCTTTCGGGCATTACGCAGCGCGCTACCGATATCCTGATCGATCCCAAGGATGAGGCCGAATATACCATCCGCTTTCGAGTTGACGGTTTTCTGCGGGTGCATGAAACGGTCGACGGCAAACTCTGCAATGCCATGATCAACAGTCTCAAGGCCATCGCGGGTATGGACATCGCCGAAAAACGGCGGCCGCAGGACGGGGCGTTCAGGGCGCGGATCCCGGAAGGCGACGTGTATTTCCGCATGGCGACGTCCGGCGTGCTCGGCGGCGAAAAGCTGGCGATCCGCGTGCTCGACCAGACGCATACGCCGATGGGACTCAATGATGTCGGGTTCTCGCCGGAACAGGTCAAGACGCTGAACCGCATCGTACAGCAGCCCCAGGGGATGATCCTGGTGTGCGGCCCGACCGGCAGCGGCAAAACCACGACGCTTTACGCGATGCTGCAAACCATCAACTTCCAGGAGCGCAACGTCATCAGCATCGAGGACCCGATCGAACACGTCATGCCGCACATCAGCCAGATCGAGATCAATACCAAGGCCGGCGTCACCTTCGCCACGTCGCTGCGGAGCATCCTGCGGCAGGATCCGGACGTGATTTGCGTGGGCGAGATCCGCGACGCCGAGACGGCCCAAATAGCGATCCAGGCGGCGCAAACGGGCCACCTGGTGCTGGCCACGCTGCACGCCAGCAGCAACATGGCCGCGATGGTTCGCCTGATGGACCTGAGCGTCAAACCGCTGCTGCTCTCGTCGGCGCTGTCGGTTGTGATCTCGCAGCGGCTCATCCGGCGGCTTTGCAATTACTGCAAGGGACCGGCGGAACTGTCGCAGAGCCAGGTGGAGTACTGTCGGCAGAACAACGTGGACCGGCAAACGATCCTGAAGGCCAACGGCTGCGGCCATTGCGGCGGCACCGGATACTTTGGCCGCACGGCGATCATCGATGTGATGTACATGAACGACCGCATCAGTAAACTGCTGTGCAATAATCAACTGACGCCCGGCGACATGAAGCAGCAGGGCGACCGCAGCTTTACCGACGCGCTGCGAAGAGAAGGCATGCAGCGGGTGCTGGCGGGCAAGACGACGCTGTCCGAGGTGAAACGCATTACGGCGAATTTGGGATAAATGCAATGATCGTTTGGTTTGTCATCCTGTTGAGCCTGGCGGCCGCCTTCCTGGGGCTGAAGAAGGGCTTTTTGTTCATGTTCGCCACGCTGTTCACGATGATGTTCGCGATCTTTATTGCGGTGCTCTCGACGCCGATGATGCTGTCGATGAGCCCGGGGCTGGAGACCAGCGGCTATTATGCCGGCGGATGCATGCTCGTGATTTTCCTGCTGATCTTTCTTGTGCTGGAAGGATTTGGCTGGTTCTTCTTCCTGCGGGACCGGGAAGATTATTTCCCGAAACTGCTGGAAAAAATCGGCGGCGCGACCGTGGGATTCTTCTGCGGTTACGGTCTGGCCTGCACGCTGCTGCTGGGGCTGTGCATCATGCCGTGTTCGCGCGGCCAGATCGATTGGCTGTGCACGCGCGACAATCTGCAAAAGATCTCAACGCCGGGGGTGTTTCGCATCTGCAACTTTTTGGGCTGGTACTCGCTGGAGTGCTTTGACGGCAACGTGGAGCGCGCGGTCGGGCAGCTTCTGGGCCTCAATGACCCCAAGCAAGAGGAAGTGGTGCCGGTATTGCTGCCCCGGACATTCACCAACCCCGGTTCACCGGCTGCGCCGAGTGAGCCGCCCTCGCCGGCAGTTGACAAACCTGCCGAACCTGTACCCGCGCCCGCAAAGCCGCAACAGGAAACGACCGCCATTTCAACGGCGCCCGAAAAGTAATCCGAGCAGGAAAATACCCCTCCGGCCTTCGGCCACCTCCCCTTGTCAGAGGAGGAGTTGTTTACATGCTGTTATCAACTCTTTCTTTGGGCCGACTGAACGGTATTGTAAAGAAGCATGGTGATGGTCATGGGGCCCACGCCGCCGGGGACGGGGGTGATCAAAGAGGCCTTTTCCTTAACCGCATTAAAATCCACATCTCCCACCAGGCGAAAGCCGCTCTTCCTGGAGGCGTCTTCGATGCGATTGACGCCGACATCGATCACCACGGCGCCTTCTTTGACCATGTCGGCGGTCACGGTATTGGGGCGGCCGGCGGCGGCGATGATAATATCGGCCCGGCGGCAGTGCTCGGCGGTATGCTTTGAGCGGGTGTGGCAGATTGTCACAGTCGCGTTGCCGGTCGGCGATTTTTGGATCAGCATATTGGCGACGGGTTTGCCGACGATGTTGCTGCGGCCGATGACCACAACCTCGGCGCCGTCGAGTTTGACCTTGTGCCGCAGCAGCAGTTGGATGACGCCGTGGGGCGTACACGGCAGGAACGCCTCCTGGCCGACGACCATGCGGCCGACGTTGACCGGGTGAAAGCCATCGACGTCCTTGTCGGGATCGATCGCCAGCAGCACCTTGCTTTCATCGATATGTTTGGGCAGCGGCAACTGCACGAGGATGCCGTGGATCCTGGGATCCCGGTTGAGTTTTTCCACAAGCGCCAGGAGGTCCTTTTCAGACGTATCGGCCGGCAGCCGGTTATCGCTGCTGTAGATGCCGATCTCTTCGCAGGCCTTCTCCTTGGCCGTTACATAGGATTTCGATGCAGGGTCCTCGCCCACCAGCACAACCGCAAGTCCCGGCCGAACCCCCCCGGCGGTCAACTGCGCCACCTGCTGCTTTAGTTCTTCGCGCATCTGCGCGGCCGTCTCTTTGCCATCAATGATCTTTGCCGTCATAGTACTCCCAATAATTTAATACCGGTTTTTTATTTTAAAGATGGAACCACTGAGTCAAACGGGCAGAAGCCTGCCGGAGTTTCTCTAGCCGCCGGCGAACGCTCATTTCACGATAAAAACTCGAACTGCCAAGCACAGCCTCCCATCCGATTTTTTCCGCATCTGAAAAACTATCTTCCACAATACGTTTTGCCTGACGAATAATATCCGAATCATTGTGGCGCGATAAAAACAGTTGCCCTTCTCGGAAGTCATCCCTATCGGTCTGCATGATGAGAGCGTACACATCGAACGCATGATCAATCGCTTGAGCTGGATCCCTGCGAGGGCCTTCGCTGCGATCTCTAAATGCATATAATTTCATAATCATGAAATTGGCGGCACAGGGCACATATACGTTAATCGCCTCATCAGAAATACCCTGGCCTATCGCAGGCAGCGAAATAGTTTGCAAATCCTCCTCAATAAATTCGGCCTCCGGCGTAATGTAGCCGTGTAATACCGAATTCACAATCGTAAGCCGGTAATTGTTTCGCGGCAGAGTTTCCACGCAAGGAACAAGAATATCGAGTTCCTGCCCCGTTTCCTTTTTGAAACCATGGTGTTTCTTTTCTGCTTGAACGGCGTATTTCAATTCTTTTAGAATGATTTCCGCCATCGCCTGCCGTTTGAGTTCATCCAGTAAATCCTGCCGGCTGAACATCACGTCAATATCTGTTGTAGCCCTAACTATCGGTTGCGCTTCGGTTGTTTTCCCGGCCAAATGGAGATAAACGCCGCAACCCCCGCAAATAATGGGCCTGATATTTTTCTGACGGCAGGCAATTGCCAGTTCCCTCAATTGTGCGACAAGGATATCAGGGATTAAATTCTGCAAGAATTTTTTCCTTTAATTGATTCGCAATTTTGGGGCCTCGCGGCGTATCGTTGACCAGTTCCAGATAAAGCTCCAAATCGTCAACGACCTTATTCGACGGTTCGTTGCGCATATTAAACCAGACGCACGGATTATTTGTTTCAATAAATGTGACCTGTCCATACTCTTCATCCGGTCTGGCCCTATCAGGACGACGCCGGAGAGCCTTCTGAATATCCTGGAGCGATTTTACAAAGAGCGTTATTTGTTCTGTTATTCCCAGCCCCTTTAATTGGGCGGCATAAAAACCACAGTATGCATAATCCACTTGGGCATCAGACAAAAAGGCGGCCAGATCATTTATATTTTCAATGTCATATTTTAATCGACGGTCTTGTTGATTTTTTAAATAGTTGGCATAACCGGCCGCCAAATTTTCCAAAAGCACTGCAGGCTGTTTGACGCGTATCCCGCCTTCTTCTTTAGTAACCAGGAGACTTTCCTCCAGCGATTTTAAGACTTTGGAGACAGTGGCAAGGGTAATAGCGCCTTTTCTGGCGTTGATAAAATCCGCAATTTTATTCAATGAGGAAAACCCATCAGCATTAAGAAGCAATGCCCTGCATACCAGCGAAGACGTTCCCTTGTAGATGTTCTTGATAGGGGACGTATCCGGATATTTGTTGCGCCTGCCGATTCGCTCGATATAAATTGCCGGGGGCGCCTTAATAAGCATATTTCCGGAAAGGTCAATCCAGGAGATGCTTTCATTTTGCAGCCGTTTGGATTGGTTTTCATTGATGTAGGGCGCAATGATCATCGGTATCATGTCTCTGTTTCGTAATTCCGAAGCCAGCATGACAAGCGTTTTACATCGTTCTGTAATTGCTTTGGGCGTCGATAAAACGGACATCTCAACCGCAGCAGTAAAGGACGGACCATCTTGAATTGAAAATCGAATAGCGGCATCAATTCTGCTATTTCCGATCTCTATTTCTTTTTGTATGCTATCCACAAGCAGGGGGCGCAGGATATCTTCCTGCGCTGTCAACTTCTCAATAAGTTCGATTTCTTTAAGTCGCAAATACGGTATTCCTGAAAAAAGGCTTTTTCCTATACAGGATATATCGTAGTTTTAGGAAACAAGAAATAGAATTTTCTTTAAAATACTAAATTTCCTACATAGGAAATAGGCGTAATTTAAGAAATGAAGCAATTAAAACATTCCCTGGACCTTGCCGGTCTTGACATCGACGTCGATGCGGCGATAGGCGGGATTGGAGCCGGTGCCGGGCATGAGCTTGATATCGCCGGCGATGGGCACGACATAGCCTGCGCCTTCATAGACCATAATATCGCGGATGGGCAGTTCCCAGCCTCGCGGGCGGCCCTTGATATCAGGATCGTGCGAAAGGCTCAGATGCGTCTTGACCATGCACATACCCAGCCGGCGGATGGCCGGGTCGCTGTCGAGCCTGCGGATCTTGGCCAGGACCTTGTCGGTATAGGTTACGCCCTTGGCGCCGTAGATCTCGGTAGCGATCAGCTCGATGCGTTCCTTGATGGGCATGTTGAGGCTGTAAAGGAAATTGAAATCCTTTTCTTCCTGGGCAATGCCGGCGACCTTTTCGGCCAGTTCCAGGGCGCCTTCGCCGCCCTTTAGCCAATGATCGGAGACGGCGGCTTCGGCGCCGTTCTGCTCGGCGATGCGGCGAACGAGTTTGAGTTCGGCGTCGGTATCGGTATAGAACTTGTTGATGCAGACGATGGGCCGGATGTTGGATTTGCGGACCGTTTCGATGTGGGCGATCAGGTTCTCGCAGCCTTTTTCCAGCAGTTCAAGATTCTCTTGCGTGTATTCGGGGGCCAGGGCCTTGCCGGGCTTGACGGCGGGTCCGCCGCCGTGCATCTTGAGGGCGCGGATCGTGGCGACGATGACGACGGCGTGGGGCTTAAGGCCCGACATGCGGCACTTGAGATTCCAGAACTTTTCATAGCCTATGTCGGCGGCAAAGCCGCTCTCGGTCACGACGTAATCGCACAGCTTGGTGGCGACCAGGTCGGCGATGATGCTGCTCTGGCCGATGGCGATGTTGGCAAAGGGCCCGGCGTGGACAAGCATCGGCTGGCCTTCGATCGTCTGCACGAGGTTGGGGTTGAGGGCGTCGATCATCCAGGCGGTCATGGCGCCATCCACTTCCAGGTCGTGCGTGGTGACCGGCTCGCCTTTTTTATTGTAGGCCACGACGATCCTTGACATGCGTTCGCGAAGGTCGCGCAGGTTGCGCGATACCGCCAGGATCGCCATCACCTCGCTGGAGACGGAGATCTGAAAGCCGGATTCCATCTCGAAGCCGTCCATCTTGCCGCCTTTGCCGATGGTGATGTTGCGCAGCGCCTGGGCGCAGTAGTCGATCGCCCACTTCATCTGAACGTTTTCAGGATCGATATCGAGCCGTTTAAGCCCGGCGGCGGCCAGCTTGGCATCATCGTAGTTCTGTTCGTGCTGCATTCGCGAGGTCAGCGCAACCATCGCCAGGTTGTGCGCGTTGGTCACGCATTCGATATCGCCGGTCAGGTGAATGGAGAAAGGGACCATGGGGATACACTGCGACAGGCCGCCGCCGGCCGCGGAGCCTTTGATGTTGAACGTCGGGCCGCCGCTGGGCTGACGAATGCAGCCGCAGACGCGCTTGCCGAGCTTACCCAAGCCCTGAACCAGCCCGATCGTGGTGGTGGTCTTGCCTTCGCCCAGCGGCGTCGGCGTGATCGCAGTCACATCGATATAGCGGCCGGTCGGCGCATAGGCCAGCCGGTCCAGGATCTTGGCATAATCCAGCTTTGCCAATTTCTCCCCTACCGGAAGCAGTTCGCCATAGGCCAGCCCCAGGTCGCGGGCAAGCTGATACAGCGGCCTCATGTTCTCTTCGGCAGCTTCGGCGATCTGCCAGTCCTTCATCACGGTCGGGTCTAATTTGGGCATTTCCAGTTCTCCAAATACTTCTTTTCAGAGGAATCTCATCAGTAAAATGGATTATCCTTTTTACTCGATAATACGGCTATCCCTGAACAAACCTTTTATATCCCTATCTTGCTTAATTGACTTAAACAGGACTGATAGCCTTTTAGTGCTTACTTTTTGCGCAAAAAGAAAGCCGCGTCTGAAAAACGCGGCTTTTTTTGCTAAACATAGACTGTTAAGCTTTTGGCTCCTTGCCCGGCACGGGAGCGATCTCATCGGCGGGGGCCTTGACACTTGCGGTCTCAAAATCAGCCGCCGAGGGCTTCAATTCAAGGGCATACCAGGGCGAGCCGCCTGCCGGGTCCATGAGGTCCTTCCAACGGACCAATTGGCCGGTATAGGCGGCTATCCGCCCCATAATACCCGTCAACGTTGAGGTCGCGACAGCCTGTGCCTCATTGAGGGGTTTGCCGTTGACGATGCTGTCCAAAAGATCGACATGCTCCTGCACGTAGGGGTTGCCGACGTACGCGATTTCAGGAACATTGACCTGGCGGGCGAACCCTTCCTTTCCGCTGCCCTTGCCGGGGCCCGAACCCCACGTAGCGCCGTCGGCGCCGGTGAAAAACTCGCTGACGCGGCCGTAGGTACCGTCGATCTGGCGGCACATGCTGTGGATGTGCACGCCGTCGCCATAGTCGAAATCCACGCTGAAAAAGTCGAACTGGTTGCCGGTCTTGCGCCGGGCACGGCCGCCAAAGCCGATAGCGGCCTCGGGCGTTCGGCCAATGAACCAGTTGGCCACATCGATATTATGAACGTGCTGTTCGACGATGTGATCGCCGCTCATCTCGGCAAAGCTGACCCAGTTGCGCACCATATAGGCGGCGTCGCTTTCGCCCGGCTGGCGATCCTTCTTCCACAGGGCCCCGCCGCACCAATAGACCGCGCCGCCGCGGATTGGGCCGATGGCATTGTTCTGGATGGCGTGGAATGTCCTTAAGTACGTATCCTGATGCCTGCGCTGCGTGCCGGCGACCACGACCAGCTTCTTTTGCCGGGCGACTTCGCCGACCTCCATGACCTTGCGGGCGCCGACCGGATCGACCGCGACCGGTTTTTCCAAAAACACGTGTTTGCCCGCATTGACGGCGGCCTCAAAGTGCAGCGGCCGAAAATTCGGCGGCGTCACCAGCAGCACGACATCGGGGCCCGAGGCGATGGCCTTTTTGTAGGCGTCGGGGCCTTCCAAACAAAGCTCCGGCGAGACGCCGAATTTCTGGGCGGCCTCCTGGGCGCGGCTCATAAAGAAATCGGCCAGCGCGGTCACTTCGACCTGGATGCCCAGATGGGCGGCGGCGTCTTTAAGATCCTTCAGCGCGCCCTTGCCGCGTCCGCCGCAGCCGATCAGCGCGACTTTGATCTTTTGGCTGCCCGCGGCAAAGATGCGTTCCGTTCGGCCCAGCAAAGCGGCCGCTGAAACTGTAACCGACGTGTTCCGTAAAAAGTCTCTGCGATTCATACATTCCCCTTTAAAATGATTCAATGGTAATATTCCTGAATTCGATGGGCCCGCCTTCCGATTGCAGGCAAATGGAGCCGCCTGTCAGGCTGGTATCAACGGCGGTGTTCTGCAGAACGCCATTGACATACAGGCGGATCGTATTGCCCTGGCAGTAGATGTCATAGCTGTTCCACTGGCCGGCGGGTTTTTCACTGCTTGGCTGCGCCTTGCGGACGCGCTGCGAGGTCTTGTCGGGCGCGGGCTGATGTTCGATCCCGTGTACGGTGATCCGTGTGCCCTGGCCGACCGCAATGAAATCGCCGGCGTTGTCGGCGGCCAGTTGGGCCTCGACGCAGATGGGCCACAGTTTGTCCGGGCCGACGGCATGCAGCAGGACGCCGCTGTTGGCCGGCTTCTCGGGCCAGCGCCATTCGACGTGCAGCCGGTAATCCGAGAATTGCCGCTCGGTCCGGATGTAGCCGTTGGGTTTGCCCTCACAGCGGAGGATGCCGTCGTTGACCGACCACACCGCATCCGGCGTGACGGCCGGGTCGGCCAGGTAGGGCCGCCAGCCGTTCAGATCGCGGCCATCAAAGAGCGCCTGCGACCGCGTGCAGCCGGTCAGCAGCGCCGCACTGACCGCCAAAACCGAAAGAGAAATCCATTTTGTCATAACGATCCTTTATTGAAGAAAAATTTACGTAAGGTCAAACATCGCACAGCCGCACGGCCTGCTGAAGGGACGCCAGCGGATCCCTCGAACGCGGCGTAAACTCCTGGGCGACAAAGCCGTCAAAACCGGTTTCCAGGATCGCCCGCATGATCGCCGGGTAGTTGAGTTCCTGCGCATCATCGATCTCGTTGCGGCCCGGCACGCCCGCCGTATGATAATGGCCGATGCAATCCTTAAACTCGCGGATCGTGGCGATCACATCGCCTTCCTGCACTTGCATGTGATAGATATCGTAGAGCAGCTTGAACCGCTCGGAGCCGACGGCCTTGACCAGTGATGCGCCCCAGGATGTGCGGTCGCACATGTAATCCTTATGGTTGCGCTTGCTGTTGAGAAGCTCCATGCAGATGGTGATGTTCTTCTGCTCGGCCAATCCGACCACTTGCGTGAGCGCCGTCCGGCAGTTGTTCAAGCCCTCTTCGTCGTCCATGCCGGCGCGGTTGCCGGAAAAGCAGATCACGTTGGGAAAGCCGGCCGCGGCGGTCGCCTCGATGCTTGCGCGGATCTTGGCCAGGCACTCGTCGTGATTCTCGACACGATTGAGGCCCTTGCCGATGCGATGGCTGGACGTCATCGCGCAGACAAGGCCGTGCTTTTTCAGGATGTCCCATTCCTGCGGTTCCACCAGTTCGATCGAGCGGATCCCCATCGCGGCACACGCCGCGGCCAACTCATCCAACGGCATCTTTCCAAAGCACCAGCGGCATACGGACTGCTTGATCCGCCCGTTCAGTTTGGGTCGTTCCTGGCCGAAGACCGCCCTGGCCGCCAGCATCCCGACGGCGATTCCCGCTGTCGTTCCTGCGACAAATCCGCGTCGCGATATCTTTCTCATGTCTTTACTCTTTTATGATCCGTGTAATCCGTGGTTGTCTTTTAGAAATCGTCGCAGGCCCGATACGCCGCCAATAGCGCCTGCTCGCCTTCCTTGCCTTTGCCGCTTGTGCCGTGTTCCATGCACAGCACGCCGTCAAAGCCCTTGCCGTGGATATGCCGGAAAATATTCTTGTAGTTGATCTCGCCGGTAGTCGGTTCCTTGCGGCCGGGGTTATCGCCGATATGGAACGACGCGATCTCGCTCCAACTGCGGTCGATGTTGGGGATCAGATTGCCCTCGGTGATCTGCTGATGATACATATCGTTGACGATCTTGCAGCAGGGATGATTGACGGCCTTGCAGATCTGGTAGGTCTGCGGCATCTTCGTTAGAAACAGTCCGGGATGATTGTGCGGATTGAGCGGCTCGAGCACGATGACCAGGTTGGCAGGTCCGGCAACATCCATGCAGTACTTGAGATTATCGATGACATTGGCCGTCTGGTAGTCCCATTCGAGGCTCTCATCGTACCGGCCCGGCACCATCAGGGCCCACTTTGCGCCGGTGCGTTTGGCGGTTTCAACGCCTTGCCTGACTTTATCGGTCAGCATCTTGCGCGTCTGGTCATCCTGCTTGACGAAGCTCTTGACGCCGAAATCCGCATAGAGCACAAACGGTCCCAGTTCCATATTTCGCGCTTTCATGGCGGCGGCGATCTTTTCCTGCACGTCCGCCGGCCGGCCCATGAGTCCATTATCGAACATGGCGCCAAAGCCCTGGTCAGCGCAGAATGCAATCGCATCGAGGGGGTCCTCGCCGCAATGGTTTTTAAAAGTACCGAATCCCGGTGCGTATTTGAGCTTGAAGGCTTGCCGGGGGGCTTGTGGTGCGGCGGCCATGGTCAATCCCAGGCCGGAGCCTACTGAAGCGCCTAGAGCTACGAACGTCCGTCGATCCATCTGAATTTCTCCTGTAATAGAATGCCGGTTAAGGACAAGGGCACATTATACATATTCTTTGGAGCCAAACACTTAAATTCTCTATTTCGCCGTTAAATGTCTAAACTCTGCCGGCCGCCGATATATTGCCTCCAGGTGCAAAACCGGGATGAAATCCGCAGGGCAGGGAAGATCGATCGGGCCAAGTGCGCCCTTTCGTTTTTTTTCGGGTGCTGGTATTTTTAGCGGCTGCCGCAAGACTTGACCGTCGCGATCAAATCCTCCGAGGGCCCTGTCTTGGTCAGGTACGCCGCTGCTCCGGCGTCGTGCATCGCCCGCGCGATGGTCGTATCTTCGTGCATGGACAGGCCGATCACCCTTGCCCCCGGCGCAGCCTGCAGGATCCGCCGCGTCGCTTCGATCCCGCTCATCTCGCCCAGGTTCACATCCAGCACGACGACATCCGGCCTGTACCGCGCGGCCAGTTCGATCGCCTGCGGACCGTCCGCCGCCTGCGCCACCACCTCGATCTGCGGGTCATACTGCAGCAGCCGCGACAGCCCCTCCCGCACGATCTTGTGATCGTCGCAAACCAGCACGCGCACCTGCGCAGGGCTGCCCTGCTCTTGGGCCGCGTGCCGGCTCATCGGCTCAGCCGACGGATGCACGTGCGGCCTCTGGGCCAATCCGGCTTGCACCGTCAGCGTGAAACGCGCGCCCCGGCCGGGCGCCGTATCGATCGCCATCTGCCCGCCCAGGTGCGCCAGCCGCTCGCGAATACTGAACAGTCCAAACGTGGTCTCGTCGGCCGCGCGGCGATCGAGCAGGGCCGCATCGAACCCGTTGCCCTCATCCGACACCGTCAGTTGGATGCGGTCCTGCCCGAGGCGCTGCAGCGTCACTTGCGCCTCACGAATGCCCGAATGCTTCAGCGCGTTGAAAAGCAGCTCGCGCGCGCATTCAAACAGCAGAAAGCGGATCTCTTCGCTGGCAGGTTCCGCGGCGCTGTCGGAGGTCATGTGGACCGTAAACTGGTTCTTGTCCCGCATCCGCGCCGCCAGCCAGCCCAGCCCCCCGATCAAGCCGCTTTCCTGCAAGATCGGCGGGCTCAGGTCCACCGTCAGCGAACGCAAGGCGTCCAGCGTCTCGCTCAGGATCGCGTCCACCGCCTGCACCGTCGCCTGCCGCTGCGGGTTGTCATCGCTCTTGAGCCACGATAACTGCATCCGCGCCGCCACGATCAACTGCTGAATATGGTCGTGCAGGATCTTGCTGAGCCGCCGGCGCTCCTTCCGTTCGGTCCGGTTCAGTTGACTGGCCAGCGCCCGAAGCTGAGCCGCCTGCTGCCGCACCGCTTCTTCCGCCTTCTTGCGCTCGGTAATATCGCGCGCGGCGGCAAATATTCCCGCGATTTCACCGGCTTCATTCCTGTAAACTGTAGCCCGATACAGCACGTCCATCAAGCCGCCCTCCTTGTGCCGAATGGTCAATGGATAATCGGTCACAGAACCCTCTGAAAAAACCTTCCGGTAACCTGTCTCTGCTTCGGCCGGTTCAGTAAAGTAACTCGAGAAGCGTGTGCCAATCAGTTCCTGGCGGGACAATCCGGTCGCGATGACGGTCGCTTCATTAACGTCGGTGATCTTGCCTTCGGACGAGATCGTCACCAGCGGATCGGGCGACGCCTCGATCAGACGGCGCGCGTAGCGCGAGGCCTCCAGCAGCGATTTCTGCGCGCTCTTCTGCTCCGTCACGTCCGCCCCCATCTCCAATATCAGCGTCGAACCGTCCGTGTCCTTGAACGGATAATCGTACACGTCATAGATCCGCCCGTTGGGCCCCGTCCATTCCCACCGCTGTGCCGTATGCGTCTTGAGCACGTCATACGCGCGGCAGTTTTCGCACGGCTGGGCGCAGTCGAACAGGAATTCGTAGCACGTCCGGTTCGGATCATATCCGAACGTTTCCCGAAACACCCGGTTGGCAAACAGCATCCGGTAGCCCGGCGTCAGCAGGCACACATACACCGGCAGCGTCTCCAGAACGTCATAAAGCTGCTGCCGCTCTGCCGTCGTATTCTGCATGGACCGCCTCAGTTGGGCCGTCCGGTCATGAACGCGCATCTCCAGTTCATCATACGCCCTTTGCAGCGCCTCTTCAGCCTGCCTGCGTTCCGTGATGTCCATGAAAACGCTAAGACACCCGGCGTACCTGGCCATTCGCTTGGCGCAGTGGAATGGCGCTGCCGAGCATGGCTCGCCTTCTTCCGGAAGGCGCTTTGACATGCAGTTCAAAATCGTTGACGTCGCGGTTGTTGGAAACCGCCCGTTGCATGGGTAATTCATCGGCAGAAAGCTCCCGACCGTCCGGGGCATAGAATTTTCTGGGTTCGGGATTTGTACTGGCCGATACATTTTCGCCGGCTTCGGCTTCATAGAACGCATTGGCTTTACGGTTGCCTGTAATGGAAAGACACTCAGGATCGCGAGAAATCCAAACAGCGGCAGGTATGGCATCCATCAGTGTTTCGAGTTCCTCCGCTTTTTGCCGCAGCGCCTCCCTGGCCTGGCTGGCCTCTGTCTCGCTTTCCGTGACGGCCAGCGTTTTGATCGGTATCCGTCCCGGATCATTCCTCTGGGACGTTTCATCATTTCCTGTTGTGGTCAGCTTGCCCTTTGGCAATTCAGATCTGGAATTGGCGCTTGCGGAAATATCGGTGTGTTTCTGCTGCGGTTTTGTCATATGCTGGCCATCCTTTATGCTGAAAGCACCTTTCACCACGTATCGATTCCCCGCGCATAACTTTCGGCGATAGCATCGTACCCGGCTGCCCGTTCCATGGCACTCAACACGCCTCTGGCCTCGTGTCCCAGAAACACAGAATTGTATCCATGCCCGACACACAATGCAAGCAAATAGTAAATATGATACGGCCGTCTCGCCGTGATGTAATCACCGGATCGGTAGGGGCAGCCTCCCACGCCTGCCCTTTTATAATCCTGTAAATCCCGTCAAAAGAATTTACGGTTTCAAATCCCCAAGCCCCCTGCCCGTTTGCATATCGATTGGAATGGAAACATGTTCGTGAGCGATCAACCATCGTCCGTCGCGCTTATGCAGACCCGCCGTCCACCGCACCCAGTTATCGAATGGTTCGCTGCGATTGTCCATGCCGCCCAGGTGATTGAGCGCATGGCAGAAGGCGATCTCGTCCCCGGCCGTTACGTGCAGGTCGCGGATCTCAAATTCAACCGCCTCGCTCATGCAGTTAAAACCGGACTGCCAGTTGCCGCGGTATGCCTCGATGCCGTTGTATTGCAGAGGCGCGATCATGTCAAAGACCACAACGTCACGATCATAGCACGCCATCAGGCCATCCAGGTCCCGCGACTGCACGGCCGTCTGCAAGGCTTGGCACAATCTGCGGATCTGCGCCTCTTCCGTACTTTTATCAATTTCGGTGAGCATATATCTTTCCCGTACAAGAATGATCGAACCAGGTTTTCTCGTTGACGCGATTAATCGCTCTGACAAGATCAACAGGATTTACAGGATAAATGTCGTTGTTATAATCCTGCTTAATCCTGTCAAAAGATAATCCTATAAATCCCGTCTAACTAGTGTGCTGCGCCATAAACTCCTGCATGCGCTGCTGCATCTCTTTATCCGACAGTTCCTCCGTGTGCGTGGCGATGGACCAGACGTACCCGTACGGGTCCTTGACCATCCCCATGCGGTCGCCCCAGAACATATCCTCAACGGCCATCATGTCCTCGGCGCCGGCGTCGATCGCCTGCCGGTAAGCTTTATCCACGTCCTTGGTATAAAGGTAAAGGTTGACGGTTGTGCCGCCAAGCTCCTGCGGCGAGCGCACGCAGTTTTCGTGCCCTTCGTGGGGGGCGCATTCTTCGCCCAGCATGAACACGCTGTCGCCGATCTTCAGGGCCGCGTGCATCAGCTTGCCGTCGGGCCGGTCATGGCGGAACAGCACCTTGGCGTCAAATGCCTTTTCATAAAACGTCAGCGCCTCGGCCGCGTCGCGCAGCACCAGGATCGGCGAGAGGGAATGATAATGTTTCGGGATGGGATCTGCTTTCTTAGCCATAAGAATACTCCTTCGTTTCAGTTATTTTTCTTTTTTGGTTTTTTACATCGATCATTCTTGTCATCCTTTATAAAGCCGTATCGATCCACAGCAGCTCGGCATCATCAATCGCCGTAATGTTGAGATTCGGTTGGCCCGTCACCTTGGCCGCGGCAAGTTCGGCCATTGTGCCATCGCCGTACTTAACAGGTCCGCCTTCCACGATGTAAAGGTATCCCCCGTGCCCCGGCCGCAGCGGCAGCCAAAGGCTCTTGTCCTTCTGCAAAAAACACGAATACACCCCCGCCGGCGAATACATCTTCAGGCTTCCCGGCGTGCTCTCCGAGACCAGCAGGCACAGCCGGTTCGTTCGCAGCCCAATATCGATCTGCCGCTGCTCCACCGATGGCGCCAACCCCGACTGCGAAGGAATGAACCACATCTGGATAAACCGCATGGGCTCGGTCGGGCTGTCGTTGATCTCCGAATGCCACATGCCGACCCCGACCGTCGTATGCTGCACCCAGCCCTTCTTGAGAATGTCGCCGACGCCGTTCTGGTCGGCATGGCGAAACACGCCCCCGGCGCAATACGTCACCACCTCGATCTCGTGGTGTTCGTGCAGCGGCCACACCGCCCCCGGCGAAAGCGTATCGTCATTAAACACCCGAAGCCGCCCGAAATGCATATTCTGGGGGTCGTGATACGGCCCAAACGAAAAATGCCACCGCCCCGCGAAGGTCCCGTTCTCGATCCCGCCGGAACCGATGTAAATAGTTTTCGGATCGCGCACCGTGATCATCGCAGTACTCCGCAACTGAACTGTTTTCGCACATTGCTCAGCCGTGATCTCCTTATGCAAATCTGGCTGGAGTTCAGGATAGCCGGTGTGAAAAAAATGCAAGGATAGGCAAAATCGCTATTCGCCCCCCACCAAATACTTAGCCCCCGCGGGCGCTACGCAGTTGCTGTTGCCGCAAATGGTAGGGGCAGGCTCCCACGCCTGCCCTTTTATAATCCCGTAAATGCCGTCAAAAGAATCTCGGTGATTACAGACTATGTTCCGTCAGCCAGTATTGCGCAAACACCGCAAGGTCCGCCAGGTCAACCAGCCCGTCGGCGGTCAGGTCCGCGTCGCAATCGCCGCAGTTTTGCAGCCAGTAGCTCACAAAATGCGCCAAGTCATCCGGATCGACATCGCAATCCGGCTCAAAGTCCCCGGGCACGGGCGTCACCGCCGCATCCCGCATCCCTCGGACCACAACCTCATCGAGATTCCACCCCGAGTACACTTTATTGCGGTCCGTCGGCCCCGTCACCCATCGAATGTAAACCGTCGGCTGATGATCCGCCAACGCCGACAGATCCAGCGTCTGTGCATTCCAGCTTGAATCGGTAATCGTATTAGAATGGCTCCATATAACCGTCCAATTCAGCAGGTCGGTCGAGGCCTCGATCGAAGCCCCGTCGGTGGCCTCCACGTTGAGCCAGCGGTAAAATGACAGCGTCACCCCTTTCATCGCCGAACAATCCAGCGCAGGCATCATGGCCGTTTCCCTGCCGATGTTACTGTTGTAATCGCCCAGCAGGTTATATCCGATGACGGCTCCTCCATCAAAGCCCCCGGTCGGGTCGGGATTGCCGCGGATGCCGCCTTGCCCCGCCGGAATGCCCCACTGCCACTGGCCCTGCATCGTCCAGTTGGGGTCACTGTTCATATCCGCACTGTAGATCACTTGCGCTACGGCGATCCCGATCGTAACAGTGGCCGCATTCGAGAGGCCGCCTTCGGGCGCAGAGCCCCCATCGTCGGCCGCATAGTCGAACGCCGCCCCCAGCGTACAGCCGGCACGAGGCACATATCGCACCTGCCCGCCGCCGCCCGTCAGCACCCAGGGCACTGCGGTGATCGCGATGGGGTCCGCACCCGAATTGGGATCGAACAGCGTCCCGTGATTGGGCAGCGACAGGATAGAGTACTGCAGCATGCCTGGCGGATTCGGCAGACCATCGTCGGCGGCGTCGAGCCCGATCGTCACCGCCGTATCAACCTGGGTCTGGATGGTGACATCGAACGCCTGCGGCGGCATCGGCACGATCGATTGCCCGGTGATCACCAAAGCATACCGCTGCGAATTGTTCGTCAGCGGCGGCTTGAAACTGACTGTGACAACATATTGACCCGTTTGCCCAGGCGATTCGATATAGATCTGTTCGACGTTGTCGCGGATGTTGTTGCCCGCGGTCGCCGCGGCTGCCGGGTTGGCCGGGTCCAGCACATACGGCAGCCACGTAGTCGCCCCGTCCGGCGAAACCACCCGCACATCCAGGTCGTTCACCAGGTTTCGCGCCGGGTTATCCACGCCTGTTTGCGCCGTCCCCGCCGGGTCCGTCCAGCACAATGTCACCTTGATCGGGCCGAAACCGTTATAATCGATGATGCTCGTTCGCGACGTCACCGCGGTCGTCAGCACGTTATCCACCAGGATCTCGTGCTGCGGCCAGTCATGCGCCGCCGTCAGCAGGTCCGCCGCCGCCTGCGTGTTCATCAGGCCAAACCCAAATTTATAGTCCGGTCCCGGCGTGCCCAGGTCATCGGCGGTGTGCAGGATCAGCGCCTTCAGCGCCGCGGCCCGCAGGTACTGTCCCCCAAAAAGATCGCCGTAATGCTGCAAGAGCAGCCCTGCCGCCCCGCACGCGTTTGGCGAGGCCATGCTCGTGCCGGTATTGGTGTAATAGGCCGTCGGCGATGACGAGTTACACGAATACACGCTTGTTCCGTTGGCGACGATATCCGGCTTGATGCGGCCGTCATCCGTCGGTCCCCAGCAGCTAAAGCCCGTCATCGCAGCCGCCGCCAGGCTTCGCTGTCCACCGCTGACGGCATCATTGACCCCTCCGATCAGGATAATGTTTTTGGCGGTATCGACCGTCGAAATGGTATCATAGCCGCCCTGGCTGCCGCCATCGGATTGAGGGTGGATCGCCGGGTCGTAAGTCTCCGTCCGCCAATTCCCTGCATACCAGTACTCAAACGCATTGCCCGCCGCGGGCGCTGCATCACTGCGGTCATTGCCTGCCGCCTTGAACGGCAGATAGTATGGCGCCGAGTAACACAGGGCGTCCCAATCGCGGGCGTCTGTATTGTACTGCCCGAACATATCCGATTCCAGGTTGGGCCCGAACCCCGACCATGTTCCATACCACTGCGGCGGGTTATACGAGTTTTCCCAACCCGTCACAAACCCGTACGAATGGTTCGAAAGCTGCAGCATCCCCGCCTGGCCCGGCGTACCCATCGCCCGCCCGGTCATCTCGGAAAGGTCCTCATTGAATTCATAGCTGTCAAGCAGCGCCGCCGGCGACATCCCCTTTGCCGCCGCCACAACGCCGGCCGCGATCAGCGTTCCGCCCACGTGCGTCGAATGCGCCACTGCGGCAATGGCTTCCTTTAACGTCACGCGGCCGTCAAATTCCTGGTGCGTCGTCAAGACCGCCCCGCCGTCCCAGATCCCCAGGACCTGCCCGGAGCCATCCAGGTTATAAGGGACCGCCTGCAAGGGCGCCGCCGCCACGGAAATGGCCGCGTTGGCGTTCAGCGTCTTGTATTCAAAGATTCTATCGGATTGGATTCGAATAAGGTCAAAAACATTGCCTCCCACCTGGCGGCGAGCCGCAAACCCCTGCTGCCGAGCGATTTCCAGCGCCGCCGCCTTCTCTTGCCGCGCAATTTGCCTAAGCTCTTCAACTCGCTGCTGCCGCAATGCGGGGGTATCTGACGCAGATGGATCAATGGGCTGGGCCGGCAAGGTCGGCAGGCAGACCAGAAGAATGGCAATGCCTCCGAAAAGTGCAGCACTCGCTGAGATTTTGATCATTTCACCACCGTCTCTTCCGACCCGCAAGCGCGGAAACCAAATTATATCAAAACGCCTTGCTCCGAAGAAACAAAAATAAACAACTTACATCATTTTTGACTTAGTAATCGGCTTTACAGGAAGTTCCAGCTTCATTTTTGCATTTTCCTGTCAACCTTTTGCAGGGTATGATTGTCTAAGCTTGCGGCGGGACCGGTACCGCCGGCTTCCAGCCGGCATTTTGGAAACTGGTATCGCCCGGCTTCCAGCCGGCATTTTGGAACTTGGTATCGCCGGCTTCCAGCCGGCATTTTGGAAACTGGTACCGCTGGCTTCCAGCCGGCATTGAATTGCCGCAAATACAAATATTATGCACGATAGCGACCGAAACCTGATCGAGGCCCATCTGGGCGGCCAGGCCGGGGCGTTTGAGACGCTCATCGGCCGCCACGGGCCGGCGCTGCTGGGATATTTGACAAAAATGACACACGACCGGGACCACGCCGAAGATCTTTTCCAGGAGACGTTTGTGCGGGCGCACGAGCGAGCACGTCAGTTCCGCGGCGAAAACCTCAAGCCCTGGCTCTTTGCCATCGCTTCGCGGATCGCCACCAGCGGCTTTCGACGCATAAAACGGCACGCCGCGATCTCATTGAATCGGCCTGTTCTATGCGCCGATGGCGTCCATTGCCAAACGCTGGAGCAAACCGTTGCCGATCGCTCGCCCGGCCCCGATGCCCGGGCCCAGCTTGAGGAGAAACGCCAAAAAGTCCGCCAGGCACTGGGAAAACTCCCTGCAAAACAACGATCTGCCCTTATTCTAAGCTATTATCATCAAATGACTTATCTGCAGATTGCCAAGGCCATGGGCTGCTCCGTTGGCGCCGTCAAAACGCACCTCTTTCGGGCGCTGAAAAAATTGTCCGCACTGCTGGCCGAACCGGCGGGAGGGCTCCAATGAACCACCTGACTGAAGATCGCTTGATCAAATACCAGTTCAACCTGCTCGATGACGCATCGGGCCGGCAAGTCGCCGAACACCTGAAGACCTGCGAGCAATGCCGCAGAAATTTATCGGACCTGAAACTGAAATTTTCAGTCCTTGACGTCCTCGAAGAAGATGCCGACCTGCCGCAAACCCTTACTGCCGCAACACTTGCGCAATGTAATGCTAAAAACTATCCCCCTTGCCAAGGGGGAGTACCCCGAAGGGGGGAGGGGGTAGTGATAACCACGTGGGCACGGCCCACACTACTAACAGCGGCTGCCGCAGCCGCCGTCCTGCTGATCGGCTTCTTCTGGCTTCACCGGCCTTCGGACACAACACAGCAGCAGCTTGCTGAACCGTATTTCGCCGCCGGCAGAGAAAAAAAGGTCGAGATACCGCCGCAATCTCTTTTTGGCAGCAAGCGCGAAGAAATGGACCAATCGACAACGCTGGCTTCGGCCGACTCTGGTGCGGCATCCCAATTAGCTGCCCCGGGCCAGCCCCGCATCCTCGGGGTCGCTGAAATCCCCGACAAGCCCCCGTTCGCTCCGGCCAGCTCCATCGAGCTGGTCATCCTACCGCGCCCCGAGGCCACGCAGGTCACCATCTACAACGCCGCCGACCTCACGCTCGTCCGCGACACCCGCAGGCTCACGCTCAAGCCCGGCTGGAATTGGCTGCAGTTCATGTGGGCCAACACAAAGATCGACCCCACCAGCCTGAGCCTTCGCCCGCTCGAATACGCCGACAAGGTCAGCATCGAACAGCTCACTTTCCCGCCGCGCGTCCGCGAACTGGGCCGCTGGCTCATCCGCTCCGAGGTCGAAGGCAGCGTGCCGTTTGAGATCACCTACTTCACCAGCGGCTTGCGTTGGACGGCCGCCTATGACGGCACGCTCAGCGCCGATGAAACCGCGATGGACCTCAAGGGCTATGTCCGCGTCGCCAACAACTCCGGCCAGGATTACCTCAACGCCCAGACCCGCCTGCTCCTGGGCCAGGTCCGCCTGCTTGACCAGATTGCCGTCCTCGCCCAGCGGAAAAATCCCTATGGCCCCGATGTCCTCGAAGAACGGTTAATGACCGATGACCTGTTTTTAGGCGACAAAAAGAAAGATTTTTCTGATTTGGGCATGCGCCGCAACTACTTCTATGGATTGAATTTAGATCGCAGCGGCGGGGGCCTCGGCGGCGCGTTGTTCGATCAACCAAAAAACGTTGAAAAACAAGGCCTCAGCGAATACTTCCTCTATACTATCGAAGGCGCCGAAAACCTGACCGATGCCTGGGGCAAGCGCCTCCAGAGCATGGAAGCTGCGCGCATCCCCGTCAAGAGCCTCTACAAGTACGATGAAGAACGCTACGGCAATCAGACCGTGCGATTCGTCTCTTTCAAAAACGACAAGGAGCATGAGCTCGGCGAAACCCCTCTGCCGGAGGGGCGCATCAAGATTTTCCGCAATCTCAATGATGTACAGAATCTTTCCTATGTCGGGCAAAGCGCATTCAAATATATCCCCGTCAACGAGAACGTCGAACTTAACATAGGCACTTCGCCGCTGGTCAAGATCGAACCCAAACTCATGGACGTCAAAACCGCCAATCACACCTTCGACAAGGACAACAACATCAATGGCTGGGACGAGATCGAGACCTGGCAGTTTAAGCTGACCAACACCCGCGATATCCCCGCGGATATTGAGATCACCCGCGTCTTCAACACAGATACCTGGGACCTGCAAGTAACAAACTCTCCCCCTGGCAAGGGGGAGTCCGGCGCAGCCGGGAGGGGGTATGATTCTGTCGTTTATAGAAAACACGACAAGCGCCATGCCCGCTTTACCGCGAAGCTGGCGCCCCGCAGTGAAGAGACCTTCACGTATGTGATTACCAAATACCAGGGCCAGCGCAGCGAGTTCTACGTCCAAAAGCAAAGGGAGCAATCGAATAAATAACTGAACAGGAAGTCCGACACAGAGAAGAACTTGAGGTGATGTTGAAAAAGCATGGAATTGACTATGATACGAAATACTTGTGAAATACTTTCGCCCCATTGGGGCTTAGAGCCAGATAGAGAAAGAGAGGGAGCAAAAAGAGAATGTATGTGCGTTTATCTGT
>JAJFTK010000100.1 GCA_021372945.1 Planctomycetaceae bacterium
ACTTCTCCTGACAAGTGAAGGTGAATTATCACTGCAGGATAATGGCCAGCTCAAATCGATAACAGATGTTTTCCGTTGTAACATCATATAATTAAAATAGTTATGTTAAAATAGTCTCAAGTTAATGGGACAGTACTGATCTGAAATTTGAAATTCTGAATTGAAAGGCGAACTTCGGTTCGCCTTTTTTTATTCAAACCAAATGCCCGTCTTTTCAAAGGGCAGTTTCTCGATCACAATTTTGGGATGTCCAACAGGAGTGCCTTTATAGCGCGGTCCTTGCCAGTACAGGATCTCGATCTTATCGCCTGCCCGCATCACAACTTCTTCCTGCCTCAAACGGTAGGATTCGCCCGATGAACTCCTCGCGCCCATCTCCGTCCGGCCCTGAACGGAAATGACCGTGCCTGTCAAACGCTCATCCCTGCCCAAGATGCGGATCGGCACCACCGTAAACTGTTCGGGATTGCCGGCTCCATATAATTTCAGATTAAACTGTGCCGGGGCGACAGCCTCAAAAACTGCATTCGCGAGAGGTGCCGTTTCCAGAGCGGCTGTCAGAACGTCCGCCTTCTTTGTCCCAAGATATCGCAGGCTCTCCGCAACAGGGTTTTTCCCTTCCAGCCACTCGAACAATCCGCGGCCAAGTTCGCCGGCCCTGTGCGTTGGCAAGTCTGTATAGGTCTGCTCGTATGCGTCCTTCGTTCTTTGCGGGACTGGGATAAAACGGTAGGCGCTGTACTCGGCCCGGCAGGCAACAGGCAGCACAATCGAATCACCCAGATTGATGCCCGGCCATATATGGAGATCGTTTTCGCTCATGCCGACCGCCTCGAAAATACGCGTGGACCCTGTTTCTCCAACCAGCACCAAAAATGTATACTTGGTCACATATTGATTTCTTGTATCCACGACGCTGTACGTCGCGCAGTGAATCCCCGCAGTAGTCGGCTTCACCTTGAAATTCAAGTACCGTTTATCATTAGAGACAGACACCCCCTCCAGCACAAACTCCTCGCCGTAAATCGCCGTAAACTCTTGCGACAATTCATTCACATCCACCCCCGCTCCGGCGGAACTATTAGCATTGCACGCCGCTCCTGCCGAGCCATCCGCCCCAGCCCACGCCATCCCGCACACCGCTGCTATTAATGCCGTTACAAATAAGAACTGATGCCTTTTCATATCCAAGGTCCTAAAATCTTCTGCCGTAAACGAATGCCTCTAATCTCCAGTTTTCACTTGCTCTACGGACACATTGTCGATGGTGATCAAATGACGTCTTTCAAGCTCTTCCGGAAGCAATGTGTTATCATAGTAGACGCTGCCCTTGGAATCATAAACAAAGACGTGGTACCCGTAACCTTTTGCGAATTCCACATCTTCCGCCGGAATCAAAACTGCCCTTCTTGTTTGTCCGGGGTGGATGTTGACCGTGCGCGTTCGATTATCCTTAAGATCGACCGATACGGCATGTAAAGGCAACGGCGTTTTATTCTCGATCGAAATGGAAAACCAAATTGAAAAATTGACCATGGCAAAGACGATCAACGCCAAAATAATAGGTTCTCCGCGGATTTTGATGATACGGGATCATAATGGAATCGGTTTTTTTGCCAACTGTCTGAGGTTTAGAAAGAGGTAACGCAGGTTCTTGCATCCGCAGGATCGGTTGATGACCATACCTATTTTTCGATTG
>JAJFTK010000124.1 GCA_021372945.1 Planctomycetaceae bacterium
AATAGCCGCATTTTTGTATGCGCTGACGGAATGGGTCGACTTTTTGGAAAATTGGCTGAGCAAAATGTCAAACACTTCTGGCGTCACCGCGTTGGCCCGGCGATTTGAATTCGCAAAATGACTTTTTCAGGGACGACTAAAGCAACATAATCAATCAGAAAAGTCGGATAAGTTTTGGGGGGCATAAAATTGCTTGACAAGGGGTTGGGTTAGCCCTACATTGTGATTTTTGTTTACGGCCGGCGGAAAGACACTGCGCAATGTATCGTTGGGCCCAACAAAAACCCGCACGTTAAAGCGTACGAGCGTATAGACTTATAGGTTAACTCCGTGGAGAAAAGGCATTTTCTCAGCGGGCTTTGGAATAATCGCAAATAGTAAAACTTTAGTATAAGGAGATTTTCGATGGCAACAAAGGTTGCAATTAATGGTTTCGGCCGGATCGGCCGCCTGGTATTTCGTGCATTGGTCGAGCAAGGCCTGCTGGGCAAGCAGTTTGATATGGTTGCGGTTGGCGATATCGTGCCTGCCGATAACTTGGCATATCTGCTGAAGTATGATTCGATCCAGGGCAAGTTCCAGGGGACCGTCGAATCCAAGAAGTCGTCGCCGGAAAAGGAAACCGATGATGTGTTGGTTGTGAATGGCAAGGATATTCTTGTGGTCAGCGGCAAGACGCCGGCCGACCTGCCTTGGAAGAAGCTGGGCGTTGAGATCGTGATCGAAGCGACCGGTTTGTTCACAGCCGCCGAGAAGGCCAAGGGCCACATCGAAGCGGGCGCCAAGAAGGTGCTGATCACCGCGCCGGCCAAGGGCGAGGATATTACCGTCGTGATGGGCGTCAATGACGACAAGTACGACGGCAAGAAGCACAACATCATTTCGAACGCTTCCTGCACCACCAACTGCCTGGCGCCGGTCGTGCACGTGCTGCTGAAGGAAGGCTTCGGCTTGGCCGAAGGCTTGATGACGACCGTGCACGCCTATACCGCCACACAGAAGACGGTGGATGGTCCTTCGAAGAAGGACTGGAAGGGCGGACGTACGGCGGCTCAGAACGTGATCCCCTCGACGACGGGCGCTGCCAAGGCCGTTGCCCTCGTGCTGCCGGAAGTCAAGGGCAAGCTGACCGGTATGGCGTTCCGCGTTCCGGTTCCGACCGTTTCGGTGGTCGATCTGACCGTCAAGACCGTCAAGGAAACGTCGCTCGGCGAGATCAAGGCCGCCATGAAGAAGGCCAGCGAGACCTATCTGAAGGGCATCCTGGGATACACGGAGGAAGAAGTGGTTTCCAGCGACTTCATTCACGATGCTCGCTCGTCCATCTTTGACGCCGGGGCTTCGATCGAATTGAACAAGAACTTCTTCAAGCTGGTCAGTTGGTATGACAACGAGTGGGGTTATTCCAATCGCACCGTCGATCTGCTGAAGAAGATTGCAAAGTAATTGAAAGGTCATGAAAAAGCCTGTTGCAGAACAGGCTTTTTTTCTATTAAGGGGACGAAATATGGCAAAGAAAACTGTTGCGGATATCAATGTAAAAGGCAAAAAGGTCCTGATGCGCGTGGATTTTAACGTGCCGCTGGATAAGGCGCAGAATATCACGAATGACAACCGGATCGTGCAGGCGCTGCCGACGATCAAGCACGTGCTCGATAAGGGCGCCTCACTGATCCTGATGAGTCACCTGGGGCGGCCTGAGGGCGCGCCGGACCCGAAGTATTCGATGGCGCCTGTGGCCAAACGCCTGGGCGAGCTGCTCAAGAAGCCCGTGCAGTTTGTCAATGACTGCGTGGGTCCGGAGGTGAAGGCCAAGGCGGCGGCGCTCAAGCCCGGCGACGTGCTGGTGCTGGAGAATGTTCGGTTCCATGCCGAGGAAGTGATCAAGGATAAGGCGGCCAAGGAAGACCCTGCATTGCGCAAAGCCAAGGACGATTTTGCCAAGCAGATCGCGGACCTGGCGGATATTTACGTGGATGATGCGTTCGGTACCGCACACCGCGATAATGCCTCGATGTACACGGTGCCGTGCATGATGAAGGATAAGCCGCGGGTCAGCGGGTTCCTCATTGAAAAGGAACTCAAGTTCCTGGGCGATACCGTGGAACATCCGGAAAAGCCGTTTGTGGCGATCCTGGGCGGGGCGAAGGTATCCGATAAGCTCAAGGTGATCGAAAACCTGATGAAGAAAGTCGATACGATCCTCATCGGCGGCGGCATGGCCTACACGTTTTTTAAGGCCCAGGGCAAGACAATCGGCGATAGTCTGTGCGAGGATGATTTTGTGCAAAGCGCGCTGGGACTGCTGGACCAGGCCAAGAAGATCGGCTGCAAGATCCTGCTGCCGGTGGATACGGTTGTGGGCAAGGAGTTCAAGGCCGATACGCAGTCCAAAGTGGTGGAAGGCAATATCGAAAGCGGATGGCAGGGGCTGGACATTGGACCCAAGACCCGCAAGCTGTTTGCCGATACGCTCAAGGGCGCAAAGACGATCATCTGGAACGGACCGATGGGCGTATTCGAGATGGAGCAGTTTGCCGCGGGCACCAAGGCGGTCGCGCAGGCGGTAGTCGATGCCACGAGCAAGGGCGCTCGCAGCGTGATCGGCGGCGGCGACAGCGCCAGTGCTATCATGCAGATGGGGATGGCCGACAAGGTCAGCCACATCTCGACCGGCGGCGGTGCCAGCCTGGAATTCCTCGAAGGCAAGAAGTTTAAGTGCCTCGATATCCTCGAAGAGAAATGAAGAACTATTTGCCACAGGGGCACAGAGGAAGAAGAGATTTTGACCAATTAAAATTTTAAACTCTGCGGGCTCTGTGGCAAAATTTTTACTGCAAACGATGAAGAAAAAACTGCCAAAAGCGGGAACGTTGGAGATTACGCCGTCGATATTGAGCGCTGATTTCGCGAATTTATCTTCCGAGATCGCGCAGGTTGTGGCGCAAGGCATTCAGGTTGTGCACCTGGACGTGATGGACGGCCATTTTGTGCCGAACATCACGATCGGGCCGCCGGTGGTCAAGTGGATTCGCCGCTGCACGGACGCCGTGCTGGATACACATTTGATGATCACGGACCCGCAGACCTATGCGCCCCAGTTCATCAAGGCCGGCTCGGATCATATTACGTTTCATATTGAAACGGTCGATAATGCCGCCGATTTTATTAAGCGGCTGCATGATCTTGGCGTTTCGGCCGGCGTAACCCTAAATCCAAAGACACCGGCCAAAAAGATTGAAAAGGTCGCGGCGCTTTGTGATATGATCTTGGTGATGACGGTGCAGCCGGGGTTTGGCGGCCAATCGTTCATGGAAGACGCCTGCCGCAAGTGCGCCGAAATTCGCAAGTGGGTCGGTCCGGATGTGCGGATCGAAGTCGATGGCGGCATCGATGCCTCGACCGTGGCCATCGCCCGCGACCTGGGTGCCGACACGTTTGTGGCGGGCAATGCCATTTTCGGCAGGCCGGACCGGGCCGCCGCGATCGGCGACATTCGCAAGGCGCTGGGTTCCTGACGAGATTAACAACATTTTTTGACAGGATTTACAGGATTTACGGGATAAGATGATGAAACTCCTTTCTTCAATCCTGTTAATCGTGTAAATCCCGTCAAAAAGCAAAAAAATATATGGCAAAAAGTACGAAAGCAAGCTGGAACGGGTTTTCGCTCAAGCCCCGCAAGGAGATGCCGGAGGGGCTTTGGCTGTCGTGTCCTTCGTGCAAGGCCATGCTGTTCAAAAAGTCGCTGGATGAAAATCTCAGCGTGTGCCCGGATTGCCAGTATCATTTCCGCATCGATGGGCCCACGCGCGTGAACCATCTTATCGACGAAGGTTCGTTCGAGGAGATCTGCCCCGACCTTTCGAGCAGCGATCCGCTGTCGTTTGTCTGGGGCGATAAGAGCTATCGCGACCGCATCCGCGTCAATCCCGAACAGCTCGCGGCGCACGAGGCCATGCTGGCGGGCAAGGCCTTTATTCGAGGCCGCGGCGTGATGCTGGCGGTGATGAACTTCAGCTTTTTGGGCGGCTCGATGGGCATGGTGGTCGGCGAAAAATTCTGCCGGGCGATCGATCGCGCGATCGAGGAGACGCTGCCGTTTGTGTGCGTAAGCTGTTCCGGCGGAGCCCGCATGCACGAAGGGCTGGTAGCCCTGCAGCAGATGGCCAAGACCAGCGCTGCGCTGGCCCGCTATGACCAGGCGAACGGCCTGTATCTGTCCATTCTGACCGATCCGACGACGGGCGGGGTCGCCGCCAGTTTCTCGATGCTCGGCGATATCATCATCGCCGAACCCAAGGCCCTCATTGGCTTTGCCGGCCCGCGCGTCATTCAGCAGACGATCAAGATCGAGCTTCCGGAAGGGTTTCAGACATCCGAATTCCTGCTCGAACACGGCTTTATCGATATGATCGTTCACCGCAAGGACCTCCGCAGCGAGATCGGCCGGCTCATCGACTATTTCGGCAAGTAGAACATGGTCGAGACGGCCATGCCACGATTACCAGCCGGAATCTTCTTTTTTCACGGCCAAATCAGGTTATAATTCCCAGATTACAGGAAGATATGCATAAATGGGATATTTTCGTCCAACAATTGAGCAAATGTCAGGATATACGCCGGGGTTTCAGCCGAAGTCGCCGGATGTGGTCAAGCTGAACACAAACGAGAACCCCTGGCCCGCATCGCCGAAAGTGCTGGAGACGATAAAGGGGTTGATGGCCGAGAATCTTCGCCGCTATCCGGACCCGGCGGGGGATGCTTTTCGAACGGCCGCGGCCGAGGTGCTTGGCGTAAAGACGGAGAACATCATTTGCACCAATGGCGGCGATGACCTGCTCAATATCTGTGTGCGAGCCTTCTGCGACGCCGAGCGTGCGCTGGCCTTTGCGCAGCCGACCTATTCGCTCTATCCCGTGTTGGCAAAGATGCAGGAATGTCCGTGCGTTGAGATCGCTCGCAATGGGGCGGGTTCACTGGATGAACTGGCCGAGGCAGATGCGGCGCTGACGATCGTGTGCAACCCGAACGCTCCGACGACGGATTTTTTGTCAATTCAGGTGCTGGGGCAATTGGCGCGGAGGCTGTCGGGCGTACTTTTGATCGATGAGGCATACGTGGACTTTACGCCGGATAACGCAATTCGTCTGACACGGCAGTTCGATAATGTCATCGTCCTGCGTTCGATGAGCAAGGGGTATTCGCTGGCCGGCATTCGGTTTGGATTTGGCATTGCCTCGCCGGGTCTGATTGAAGGTCTGATGAAGGTCCGGGATTCGTACCCGGTTGACGCGGTGGCGATCGCCGCGGCGACTGCTGCGATCAGTGATCAAGCGCATTTCAAAGCCAATGTTGAAAAGGTCAAGAGCGAACGTATGCGTTTGACCGCCTCCTTACGCCTTCTCGGATTCAATGTCGGCGAAAGCCAAACCAACTTTATCCTGGCTCAGCATTCGAACGCGGAGGCCATCTACACGGGCCTTATCAAAAATAATATTTACGTGCGGTATTTCAAGCTGCCGGGCCTGCACGACAAATTGCGGATTACGGTCGGCACGCCCCAGCAGAACGATCAACTGCTGGCGGCCTTGAAAAACATACTGGATATTCGGCAAGGGAAGATTTAACGCATGAGCAGAAAATCGAAGATCGATCGAAAGACAACCGAGACGCAGATCAAGGTGCAGATGGATTTGGACGGCAAGGGTCAATACACGATCGATACCGGCGTGGGCTTTTTTGATCACATGCTGACCCATTTGAGCAAGCACAGCCGCATCGATCTGACCGTCAACGCCGCCGGTGATCTGCATATCGATGCGCATCATACGATCGAAGACGTGGGCATTTGCATCGGCGAGGCGCTGGTGCAGGCGCTGACCGACAAGAAGGGCATCGCCCGCTATGGTCACAGCGCGGTGCCGATGGAGGACGCCAAGGCCGAAGTCACGTTGGACCTTTCCGGCAGGCCGTACCTGGTCTTTCAGGTCAGTTTCCCAAGCCCGAAGATCGGCGATTTCGATACCGAGTGCGTGCAGGAATTCCTGCGGGCTCTCTCGACGGCGGGGCGGTTCAATCTTCACGTGACCGCGCCGTACGGCGTCAACAGCCATCATATCGCCGAGGCCGTGTTCAAGGCTCTGGGGCAGGCTTTGGGCGAGGCGGTGCGGATCGTCAGTGACCAGGTGCCCAGTACCAAGGGAGTGCTCTAATATTTTAGACAGGGTCTAAAGAGCTTTAACCACGGAAGACACGGAATGACACGGAAGTTTTGACAGGCTTTACAGGATTTACAGAAGACATATAGACGAGGAGCAAGTGGAAGGGCTGGAATACGAATATCGCACGGGGATCGGCACGGATATCCATCGGCTCGTGCCGGAACGCCGGCTGGTGCTGGGCGGCGTGATCATCCCGTTTGAACTGGGTCTGCTGGGGCACAGTGACGGCGACGCGGTGCTGCACGCGGTTGCGGATGCCATCCTCGGCGCGGCCGGGTTGGGCGATATCGGGACGTTTTTTCCTGATACGGACCCTCAGTACAGGGATATTGACAGCGGCGAACTGGTCACCCATGTCCAGCAGTTGTATAAAAAATCCGGCTGGCAAATCGTGAATCTGGACATTATTATTCACGCGCAGGCGCCGAAGATGGGCCCATATAAGGGCCAGATCAAGCGCATCGTGGCCGGCCTGGTCGATACGGATTTTGCCAACGTGAACATCAAGGCCAAGACGAACGAAGGCCTGGATGCGGTCGGCCGGTGCGAAGCGATCGCCGCTACGGCGATGGTCCTGCTTCGCCGGCGGCTCAAACACAGACTGTAGACGCAGATTAACACGGTTCTTTGGACACGGATTAACACGAGATTAACACGGTAAGGTCTGAATTTGAAGATGCTCAAGCATAAAGAGTTGTCAGAGAAGGTTATCACTGCGGCGTATGCTGTGCATAAAGAACTTGGAAACGGTTTTGTTGAAAAGATTTACAAGAAAGCTCTCGAGATCGAAGTAAGAGAAAGCGGCGTGAAATGTAATTCAGAAGTTCCCTTGAGTGTTTCTTATCATGGTCAAATTGTCGGCGATTACTTTGCAGATTTAGTGATCGAGGATAAAATCATAGTGGAGATTAAGGCCGTAAGTGATCTTCTTCCTGCTCACGAAGTGCAGTTGGTCAACTATTTGAAGGCGACAGGATTGCACGTAGGCCTTTTAATAAACTTCGGACAATCTGTCAAAGTAAAACGCCGCGTATTTGGTTATGATGCGGACACAGATGAACACGGTTCTTTAGACACGGATTAACGCGGATTAACACTGAAATAGGCTTATAGCCTGAAGGGTTATGATGGGCGATAATTTATATATCGTGGATACCAGCAATAAAAATCTCTTGTGTATTGAACCCATATCCTTCAGTTCGATGGGTGTTAGGGAGCGTCAAGATTTAGAGGAATGGGTTTGCTGGGAACCTAAAATTCTTGGAGAGCCTCTTCTGATAATCAGCACTGAATTTGACAAATTTGATAAAAGCAACCGGCGTTTGGATTTGTTGGCGTTAGATAAAGAAGGTACTGTAGTCATAGCAGAACTCAAATTGGAAATCGAAGGGAGTTTTGCCGATCAACAAGCAATTCGATACGCGGCATTCTGTTCCGGTATGACAATGAGTGATATCGTCACGGAATTGGGCAAATGGTCAAAATGCACAGAAGAAGAATCCGCTAGAATTATTTGCGAGTTTTTGGATAAGGAAGATGTTCCGGAACTTCACGGTCAACCACGCATTATTTTGGCAGCGGGTTCAATTGATGACCAAGAGCTTACCAGTTGTGTTCTTTGGCTTCGACAATTTGGTTTGGATATAACCTGTGTCGAGGTGACTCCGTATAGAATACAAGGATTTCCGAAGATTATTTTGTGTCCGAGGGTGCTAATCCCTTTGCCAGAAACTCAAGATTATCAGGTAAGACTAGAAAAGAAGGAGGTTCAGCGAATTTTAGACGATAAGGCACTCAGTGCAAATGCAACCTTATGGCAAAATATCGCAACCTGTTTCAATAAACTTGGCGCGCCATTGTCAATTCGAGCGGTCCCGAGGAAGTCGCAATATATGCCGCTGCGCATTGGAATTCCACATATACACTATGAATGGATCATTCGCAAAAGCGAGAATAGCTTGGATGTTGCGCTTCATTTTGAGTCATCTGATAAGGAAGAAAACCAGCGATGGCTGGAGCAATTAAAACAAATACAAGAGAAGATAACAGAAGGGATTAGTTTGGAATTTCGAGCTGATCAATGGGGTCGAAAATGGGCGCAGTTAATGTTTCGGCTTCCATATGAAGGCTCGCAGCCCCCAGTCGAACTTGCGCCTCAAGCAGCTGATCTAATGAAAACACTTGTGATTAGGACATACGATTTGGTGAAGACGTTTTGAATTATAAATATCACTTTTGTTTATCATTGGGACGAGATACAGATGTTAATAAATGAGCAAGGTATAAAGATTCAAAATCAGTACTGTCCCGTTATAAGTTGAATAATAACAATTGGTTATATAACTCGCTCTTTGAAAAGTCGATTAAACTCGCAGAAAACATGCTTTTGATGGGTGTTTTTTCAAAAAGCATGACGCCTAAAACCTGAAGAATT
>JAJFTK010000001.1 GCA_021372945.1 Planctomycetaceae bacterium
ACAGAACCCAATGCAAGGTCAGAATTTGAAAAAAACAGAGCCATAGAAGCGGACAAAGAGAAAATCATAAATCTTTAGAAAAAGAAAGGCAGTTCGCCCGGAGATCATGAGTTAAAAACAAATTGCGACACAGCCTCGAAACCCCCGGTAAAAGAATTCTCTCTCACTTTCCAAGCCCCAACGGGGCGAAAGAATTTGTACTGATGACTGGTAACCGCTTTGTCTGTTAGTTGTCTCTTTTTCCTCTGTGTCCTCTGTGGCACATTCTTTTTGCATTTTGCTATTTGACATTCTTTCGGATTTCGTGCTTCGGATTTTCGAATTTACCATTTCAAAGGAGCTGCGATGAAATCCTTAAACGCCTATCGTCTTGCCGGTCTCGCCGGCGGTCTCTTACTGGCCGCCGGGCAATTCTGGGGTCCTGCCTGCGTGCTGCAGTTGGGTGCGCTGCTGCCGCTCATGCTCCTCATCGTTGGCGACCAACGCCTCGGTCCGGCGGCGCTGGCCGGCTTCTACATGGGTATCGCCTACACGATCCCGCAAATGATCTATCTGCGCATGCCCGTTCCCGTCACCGCCATCCTCCTGCTTTACTTTACCATCCTGCTCGTCATTCTCTGCGCCGTGGCCGCTTACCTTCTGCCGCGACATCCCATCCTGGGCCCGCTGGCCTTCGGCGCGTTCTGGTATATCCCGGATTATATCAACTACACGGCCGTCCCCATCTGGGGCATGGCCCAGTCCTTTGCGCGAAGCTGGACTGCCTACCCCTTCGCCATTCAATTCATCTCGATCACCTCCATCTCCGGCGTCCTCTTTGTCCTCGGCACATTTCAGGGCCTTGCCTCCTATTCGGTAGCACGGGCATCTTGCCCGTGTCTTCCCATAGCGCAGAAAGAACCAGATAACTCTCCCCCTGCCAAGGGGGAGCCTGTCCTTCGTAGCTTCAGCGAAGAAGGATACCCCGAAGGGGGGAGGGGGTATACGTTCGCCGGCGGCATAACGTTTATCTTCTTACTGACTATCGTCCTTGCGATTGATGCTGTGATCTGGTTCCAAAAACCCGATGGTGCCCTAAAAGTCGCCGCCGCCGGCTGGGTCTTCGACGACCGCTCCGCCGAGATCGACCCACACAAGCCCGAGGGCTTCGAAAAGCTCTTCGCCGCACCCGCTCGCGCCGCCTCCGCTCAAGGCGCAAGGCTTTTCACCTCCGGCGAGATGAGTTTCTATATCGCCGATCACGAACGTGCCGAATGGAATGCCCGCTTCGCCCAAGTCGCCCGCCAGACCAACATGTGGCTCATTGTCGGCTACTTCAATATCGCGCTCGATGAGAACCGCATCTTTTTCATGTCCCCCGCCGGAGACATCGTCTGCGAATACACCAAGACACATCTGACGCCCTTCGAGCCGGGCCGCCAAGGCACAGGCGACCTTAAAACCATCGTTGTCGATGGCCAGACCATCGGCGGCATGATCTGCCAGGACGACAACTTCAGCCGCCTCACCCGTGCTTACGGTCAAACGAAAGCGGCCCTCGTTCTGTGCCCCACGGCCGACTGGCGGACAATCAAGAACGGTCACCTCCAGGCCGTCCGCGCCCGCGCCATCGAATGCCGCTATCCGATCGCCCGCGGCGCCGCCTGCGGCATTAGCGCCATCGTCTCGGCCCGCGGTGAAATCCTTGCCAAACGCGACCACTACGCCCAGGGCCCTGGCTTTGTCTGCGCCGATGTCCCCGTTTACTCCGCCATCACCCCCTTCGCCCGCTTCGGTCACACGCCCGCCCTCGTCGTCTGCGCCTTCACCCTCATTGCGGCCGTATTCAACAAGACTCTTTTCAGCACACGTCCAACGTGTTATAATCAGCCTACATCCGTTAAGGAGGTATGCAGTGCCAAAAATGAAATTTGCACTTGAACCAAAAGGCCGTAAGCCGTGCAAGCTAACTCTATCGCTAATCTGCTTTTTATCGCTCGTCAGTTTAGCACTTCTGGCCTTCTTTTCTTTATTTGAAATCACAAAATTGACAGGCGTGTACGACGGAATGGGTTGGTACACGCTGCCTCTCAATCAAATTGTCACCGAACAAACGGATACTCATTTTGGCTATTATCCCACGGAACTTCTTTCGGTCGATCCGAATGAAGGGATTGCCGTCATTCGTATCCAGTTCCCCGGCCAAGACTGGCGGCAATTCATCGGACGCCAGGGCGAACATTTCGGGGAAAGCGGCTTATTCTTCAAGAGCCTCACAGCCGACAGCATCACTGTGACTTGGGGCATCTGCGGCCCGGTCTACTCGAAAGAATACCACCTCCGCTTCCGCTGGTAAAAAACCTTCTATAGTTTTTGCTCTTTGCCTTGTGGTTTTGCCTTTTCATTCTTGCCTTCTTTATTTATACTAATGCCGGCATGCAGGATTCGTCAGGAGGTGTTTATGCTGAAAATGAAATTCGCCCTCGAAAAGAAAGGCCCCAAACGCCTTGAGAGCTCATGCACGGGCAAATACTCTGAATAAGCGTTTCAGCTCATGACGAAGTTTTCACAAAAATGTTTTGATCGCTTGTGGCTTTGTTTGTTAATAGCCGTTGCTGCCGGTATCGTGCTGTCTTTCGCAGGCATGCTCTTCAAATCTGATCTGATCTATTATGCAGGCTTAGTTCTAATATCGCCGCTGCTTTTATACGTGCTGTTTATGGCCGCAGCACTTGCCCTCCTGCCTTTTGCATTGCTGTTTCATTCTCTGCGCTGGGCTGTACGGCACCGAACGGCACGCTGGATTGTGATCTCCATTTCGGTTGGGGTTTTGATCTTCTTCTCGCCTTTCAAAGTTGAAAAGACACTCGCTTTCCAAAACTGCGCAGCCAACATCACGCTTCCATTGAACAAAAAAATCGAAAATGATATCATTTATCCGACCGAACTGCTGTCCGTGAATTTACACGATCAGACCCCTTCAATCCGCGTCAAGTTACCCGACGATAATTGGCGTCAGTTCAGCGGCCGCCAAGGCGAGCGAATGCCCGAGATCGGTTACTTTCTCGATTCGATAGCTAATGACAAGGTTACGATCGTGGTGATGTTTCCAAGGACCGAAACTCGTTATAGACTTGCCTATCGTTGGTAATAAACAACGCTGATTTCAAAATCCGCGAAAGCCGTGGTTCTTGATTATCCGTTCAGCTCTTGCGCCTTGCGAATATACTTATTCACGCTGATGATCAATTCGGCGTGGCTCCATGTCAACGGCGAAACGGAGAGCGGCTCGTCCGTAAACGGATGCACCTGCTCGGCCAGCACGCCGCTGGGCAGCGCATGCTCGGCGACCCATTCGATGATCGCAAGCCCCCTGGCCAGTTCCTCCGGCGTCTGCGCGCTGGCAACATAAAACTGCGCCAGCCACAGCGTCGTCACAAACCACGGGTTTCCCGGCACACGGCGGCTGATGCGGTAATAGTAATCATTTTCGTAGCGCGCAAGGCCGCCGACGCCAGTCTTGCACCACAACGCATCATACACCGACCGCATCGTCTCTTTCATGCGCTCGTCGGCTGCCTCCACCGCCCCGAACAAAAACAGGCCCTGTACGCTGGCATCCACTGTCGGATCGATCTCCAATTGGCCGCCTTTGAGATAGACCGACCGCACGAATCGCTTTCGTTCGGCGTCATACAGATGCTGCCCGATCGCCTCGCGCAGGTCGTTGGCCCCGCGCCGATAGGCCGCCGCCAGGTCGGTATCGCCGAATGCCTCCGTGAAATCCGCCGCGGCGCTGAGCCCCCCAAAGATCGCCCCGCACGTGTACGCGTGAATGCCCAGCCGCTCCTCCCACAGGTCCCAGCTCGGCAGCGGCAGCCGCGTCTGCGGGTCGCGGTAATTCATCATGAAATCCGCCGCCCCCTTGATGACCGGCCGGTACAGCGGCTTGATGAATTCGACGTCCTTATATTTCTTGAAATGCCGGCCCAGCGCCCACAACACCAGCGCCGTGGCGTCCTCCTGGATCGGCAACTGTATCTTGCCGTTCTGCAGCCACGGATGCCAGGAACTGGCCGGCAGGCCCGCCGGGGTATATTTGTGCATGAAGTAACCCTCGTGCTCCACGAGCCTGCCGCACAGGCGGAAGAAATTCCTTGATACCTGCGGGTGACTGGCAAGGTCCATCGCGTAGGCCGTCACCGCCGCGTCGCGCGGCCACAGGTAGCTGTACGTGTCCCGATTAAACCGCATGGCATCCGAGTCATTGGCCGCGATGATCGCCCCGCCGTCATCGACCTGTGTCGGCACGATCACCACGCTCTTTTCATAGAGTTGTCTAACCTTCTCCGGCAGACTGTCCGGGGCCGCATGAATGCTGCCCCACAGCTTCCAGTAATTGAACGTTCGCTTCAAAATCTCAGGCGGTTTTTTCTTGATGACAAGACCGTTGATCTTCTTGACCTCATCGAAATCCGTTCCGGCACAGATCCAGTACCAGCACTCCTGGGCTTTGCCGGCCTCGATGTGCAGGTGGACCGCCGCGGTCGAATCCACGCCGCCCTGCGCGATCGCGCTGCCGCTCAGCACACCGTCTTCGGCGTCCTTCCACGTCCCTTGAAGGCTGCCTTCCTTCTTGCCGCATGCGAACGCGTGCATGCCGAATTTTTCGTTCGCAAAGCAATTGATCAGGAAGTACCGGTCGTTCTTGTAATGCACCAGCGCATCGACGTCCGGCCGGTAAACCGCCGTATCGCCGATGTTATTGCCCGCGATCTGGAAATCATGGTTGAAGAACAGCCGTATCTCGCGCGCCCGGTCCGCCAGGTTTTCGATGTTCAGCTTTCGCAGGAAAACATTCTCGTTGAAATCGACCACGTCATTGCTTCGGATGCGGATCCCCATCGCCTTGCTGGTGAACACGAGCGCGGTCGTCATCGAACAGTGCAGGTAATCCCGCTGGATCTCCCAGCCCGCGTCCGTCCACTCAAAGGCCCCTTCGCACCAGGCCCCAAACCGAAACGGCCCGCCCGCATGATTTTCCTGGCCGACGTACGGAAAATAAACATCCCGGATCTGAGCGTTCTTGTCAAAGGCAACCAGCAGACTGCCGTTTCCTACGGGAATATCGCGTGCCATGAGTCCCTCTCAATTCCGGACAATTTTAAAATGTCTGCGCCGCCTGTTTAGCCCGGCCGCAGGCCTCTTCGAGCTTTTGCCTCTGCACCGCGATCCCCATCGCGTCCATCGGTTCGGCGTGAATGAACGTGATGTCCGTAATCCCCACGAATCCGAAAATATCGCGCAGGTAGGGATCCACGTGGTCAAACCGCTGCCCCTCCGGCGTCACATATTCCCCGCCCCGGCTGCTGATGACCACCATCTTCTTGCCCTTGGCAAATCCCTCCACCCCGTGGTCCGTGTACCGGAAAAGATACTTCGGCTGCACGATGACGTCGATATACTGCTTGAGCGGGTATGGGATCCCAAAGTTCCACATCGGCGTGCTCACCAGGTAGCCGTCCGCCGCCAGGAATCGATTAATGTGCTCGATGATCTCCTCCCAGGCCTCCTTCAGATCGCCATAGAGTTCGCCGCCCCCCAGGAGCACATACTTGCCGTCCACGCGTTTACTCGTGAGTGATGGCAAATCCTCTTTCGTTACATCCAGCGCATCGATGGCCCAATCGCGGTGCGTGGCCTTAAATTCGTCCAGGAACGCCCCGCTGGCCTGCAGCGTTCGCGAATCATCCCCGCGCGGACTGGCGATAATATGTAGCAGCCTCTTCATGGATCGTCTTCAAACCAACTCTTGCGTTTCCATCCATTATCCCGTCTGCGCGCTTAGCCAAACTAAGGAAATCCCTGAATCCCCATCCGCAAATGTAGGAGTCAGTAGGGGCAGGCTTTCACGCCTGCCCTTGTATCTTAACTTGCAAGCGATATAACAGTACTAACGCTCTTTAATAAGAGAATCGTTCGGGCGGGGTTGTGGGTTGCAACCCACAACCCCGCGGCGGCCGCCGAGATCGTCCTGCCCTTGGGCAGAAACCCGTATCCAGCTTGATCCGGCAGGCCGTCCCATCTCAGTAGTCCGAACA
>JAJFTK010000010.1 GCA_021372945.1 Planctomycetaceae bacterium
CGCGGGGTTGTGGTTTGCAACCCACAACCCCGCCCGAACGATTCTCTTATTAAAGAACGTTAGTACTGTTATTTCGCTTGCAAGTTAAGATACAAGGGCAGGCACTGGGGCCTGCCCCTACGGGTGAATTGCCCGGCAAAAGGGGGATTTTGATTTGACGGGGGTCGCTATCGTTAGTAAACTGCCGAGTTTATAGATGGTCGGCAGGTTTTACGAGCAAGATGGCTATAGGAAGAGTGCCGGCGAGACGCCGGCGGTACCAATTTCACGGGCAAGATGCCCGCGCTACAGAATGAATGCCGGCGAGACGTCGGCGGTACCAATTTCACGGGCGAGATGCCCGTGCTACAGAATGAATGCCGGCGAGACGCCGTATCAAATACGGGCAAGGTGCTGCACGGGAGAGATTGCATGAGTATCGATAAAATAGTAGCGGAAGGTATTACTTTTGATGATGTGCTGCTGGTTCCGGCCAGGAGCGATTTTGTGCCGAACCAGGCGAATACGGCGACACAACTGACCCGCAATATCCGCATCAATATACCGATTATATCCGCCGCAATGGATACCGTGACCGAATCGGCGCTGGCCATCGCGCTGGCGCAGGAGGGCGGGATCGGAATCATTCACAAGAACCTGTCCGTAGAGGCCCAAAAGCGCGAGGTCACCAAGGTCAAGCGGTCGGAAAACGGCGTGATCCTTGACCCGGTGACGCTGACGCCGGATCAGCCGGTGAAAGCTGCGAGGCAGTTGATGAACGAGCAGAATGTGTCGGGCATTCCGATCGTGGATAAGGGCAAACTGGTGGGAATCCTGACCAAGCGCGATTTGAAATTCCTGAGTGATGATCTGGTGCAGATTCGCGATGTGATGACCAAAGACAAGCTTGTGACCGGGCCGGCGGGAACGACGCTGGAGCAGGCCCAGGAGATCTTAAAGAAGCATAAAGTCGAGAAGCTGCTGCTGGTCAAGAACAACGGCGAACTGGCGGGACTGATCACAATGCGGGATATCGACCGCGAGCAGCAGTTCCCGTATGCGGTACGCGACCAGCGCGGCCGGCTGCGGGTGGGGGCGGCGGTGGGCGTAAAGGACCATGACCGCATCAAGGCTCTAATCGAGGCCGAGGTGGACGTTATCGTGGTCGATACGGCGCATGGGCACTCGAAGAACGTGCTGGAGATGGTCAAGTGGATCAAGCATAATTTCAAGATCGACGTGATCGCGGGTAACATCGCCACTGCCGACGCAGCCAAAGACCTCATTGAGGCAGGGGCGGACGGGATAAAGGTAGGGATCGGGCCCGGTGCGATCTGCACAACGCGGATCATCTCCGGCGTGGGCGTGCCGCAGATCACGGCGGTGATGAACGCGGTTTCGTACGCCAATACAAAGGGCATCCCGGCCATTTCCGACGGCGGCATCCGGCACAGCGGCGACATTACCAAGGCGATCGCGGCAGGGGCGTCCAGCGTGATGCTCGGCTCGTTGTTCGCAGGCCTGGCGGAAAGCCCCGGGCAGCTTGTGATCTATAAAGGACGGCAGTTCAAGGAATACCGCGGGATGGGTTCGATCGGCGCGATGGTCCAGGGCTCGGCGGATCGGTACGGACAGGATAAAGGGTCCGAGAAGGATAAGCTGGTGCCGGAAGGCGTTGAGGGCCGCGTGCCGTATCGCGGGATGCTGAGCAGCTACGTCTATCAGCTTGTGGGCGGGCTGCGCGCGGGGATGGGCTATTGCGGAACGCCGACGATCGAGGAGCTGCGCACCAAGGCCAAGTTCGTGCGGATCAGTTCGGCGGGCGTAAGCGAGTCGCATCCGCACGATATTATGATCACAAAGGAATCGCCGAATTATAGCGGATATGAAAACTTCGAGAAGTAAGCAATGATTTTGGCTTTGACAGGATTTACAGGATTAACAGATTTGAGAAGTAAAGGTAAAATATAAAATAGCGGAATAGTTTCGACCCTTCGGATCTAAAACGACTTTCGACCTTCGGGTCTAAGAGGAACTACACACAGTATGGCACGAGAAGTTGTTGTTATTATTGATTTTGGGAGCCAGTACGGGCAATTGATCGCGCGGCGGGTTCGCGAGCACAAGGTGTATTCGCAGATTTTTCAGCCGTCGGTCAAGATCGAGGAACTGGCCAAACTCGGGGTCAAGGGCATCATTCTTTCGGGGGGTCCGGCCAGCGTGTATTCGAAACACGCGCCGATGTGCGACCCGCGGATCTTTGAACTGGGCGTGCCGGTGCTGGGGATATGTTATGGAATGCAGATCGGCTGCCAGATACTCGGGGCTGAAGTAAAGCCTGCCAAAAGCCGCGAGTACGGGCGGACGGACCTGCGGGTCAGCGATACGAGGGATCTGTTCAAGGGAATCAGCGAACATACGACGGTGTGGATGAGCCACAGCGACCAGGTGAATACGCTGACGGATGATTTTGAGTCGCTGGCGACGACGGCGACGTGTCCATACGCGGCGGTGCGGCATAGCGGCGGCAAATTTTTCGGCGTGCAGTTCCATCCGGAGGTGACGCATACGCCGCGCGGCACGGAGATACTCAAGAACTTTCTGTATGATATCTGCAGGTGCAGCGGCGACTGGCAGATGAGCGATTTCGTGGAAGAGACGGTTGCCAACGTTCGCAAGCAGGTGGGTAAGGGGACGGTGATCTGCGGGCTGTCGGGCGGGGTGGATTCGGCGGTGACGGCGGCGCTCTTGCATAGGGCGATCGGCGATCAGCTTGTGTGCATCTTCGTGAATCATGGGTTGCTGCGAAAGAACGAGCAGCAGGGCGTCGAGTCGATGTTTCGCGGCCATTTTCATATCGACCTGCGGGTGGTGGACTGGTCGAAGCAGTTTTTGTCGAAGCTGGCCGGCGTGACGGACCCGCAGAAGAAACGCAAGATCATCGGCGCCGAGTTCATTGAGGCGTTCAAGTCGGTGGCGTGCCGCATCAAGGATGCGCGTTTTTTGGCGCAGGGCACACTGTACCCGGATGTGATCGAATCGGGCAGCAAGGACGGCAACCTGGCAGCCAGCATCAAGCTGCATCATAACGTAGGAGGCCTGCCGGAGCAGTTGGGATTTGAGTTGGTCGAGCCGCTTCGCGAGTTGTTCAAGGACGAGGTGCGGCTCGTCGGCGAGTACCTGGGATTGCCCGAGGATATGGTCTGGCGGCATCCGTTCCCGGGGCCGGGGCTGGCGGTGCGCGTGATCGGCGATATTACCGAAGCGAAGCTGGCGGTGCTGCGTGAGGCGGATGATATTCTCATCGAGGAGATCAAGGCGGCCGGACTGTATCGCAAGATCAGCCAGGCTTTGGCCGTGCTGCTGCCGATCGGGACGGTCGGAGTGATGGGCGACGAACGCACCTATGACAACGTCATTGCGCTTCGGTGCGTGGAGACGACCGATTTTATGACGGCCGATTTTTCGCAGGTGCCGCATGAAGTGCTTGGACGGATCGCCTCCCGCATCATCAACGAGGTGCGCGGCGTCAACCGCGTGGTGTACGATGTGTCGAGCAAGCCCCCGGCCACCATCGAATGGGAGTAGCAGAAAGCTGAAAGACGAAGGGCAAAAGGATCAATGGCCCGAATCCGCTATTGTGAAGGACGGATTAAAGATGAATCTCAAAAGAGCAATTTGCGTTTTGTCTTTTACTTTGTCAATAAGTGTTTCGGAAGCAGTCGCCGCGGAGGCGGTGTCTTTTTACCTGGAGAACGACAGCCGGTTTACCAAGCCCAACGGCAACACGGATCGCCACTATACGGATGGCGGCAAACTCGTTTACGTAACGCAGCCGCAGTGGCAGTGGCTGGAGGATTTTTCAACGTGGCATTTTGGCGACGGAGAGCCAGTTGATAAGGCATTCGGCGTATTCATTGGGCAGAACATTTATACGCCGGACCGCGCGGACGAACCCGAGAAGCGGGCTCCTGAGGATCGCGTGTTTGCGGGATGGCTCTATACGGGCGTCTTTGCGCAGCGTGCCACGGCGGATATGCTGGACCACGTGGAGGTCAACGCCGGCGTAATCGGGCCATCGTCGCACGCCGAACAAACGCAGAACTGCATCCACGACTGGATCCATTCCAATAAAGCGATCGGTTGGGACGAGCAGTTGGAGGATGAATTCGCGGCTGATGTGACCTTCATGCGCCAGCAGCGGCTGAGTCAGGGGTTTTTGAAACCGACTGAACATACCGATGTGATCGGTGAATACGGTTTTACCCTGGGGTCCGTGCACCGGCTTGCGCAGGCGGGAATGACGTTCCGCTGCGGCTATAACCTGGCGGGGACATTCGGGCCGGGACGATTAGCGCTGCCGGCGGCTATTTCGACCTTGCGGCGCACCCAAGCCGCTTATCTATTTGTGCGGGCTTCTGCCAAGGCGATCGAATACGACAGGTTCTTGACCGGCTTGACGCACGAGCCGTTCGTCGGGGAGCTGCAGGCGGGATTTGTCTATCAAAAAGGACGTTTTGAGTTGGGTTACTCGCAGACGTTTTTGACGCGTGAGTTTGAAGAACAGCACGGCAAAGACAGCTATGGAGCGATTACGATCACCATGCTATTTTGACCGACAAGCTATATAATTGAAGAGTCACGGGCAAGATGCCCGTGATACAAATATCTTGGCCTTTTGGGGGTGTCTGAGCCGATAAAGGAACGGTTGGCGATTTTTTATTTGCTAACTTTGGCGACGTTGTTTTTAATGGTCCTGTTAAAGCTGAGAATTGAAGATTCATTGTAAAGAGAGATTATGCCAGAATTTAAGATTATCCCTGCGTCACGAATGAAGCGTCTGCCGCCTTATCTTTTTGGGCAGCTCAACGCGGCCAAGCTCGAGAAGCGGCGGAAGAACATCGATATCATCGACCTGGGCATGGGCAACCCGATGGATGGGGCGCCCAAGCTGGTCGTCGAAAAGCTTTGTGAGGCCATGCAGGATCCGCGGAATCACCGCTACAGCGTTTCAAAAGGCATTTACAATCTGCGGCGGGAAATGGCGCTGAAATACGAGCGCAAGTGGGGCGTGACACTGGACCCGGACACGGAAGTGCTGGCGTGCATCGGCAGCAAAGAGGGTTTCAGCCACATGTGCCTTGCGATGCTGGGGGCGGGCGATACGGCCATTGTCGCCGATCCGGCGTTCCCGATCCATATCTATTCGGTGGTGATCGCCGGGGCCAACGTGATCACAGTTCCGCTGGGCAACGATCAGAAGTTTTTGGATACCATCGCGTACCTGTGCGAACGGCTGTTCCCGCGGCCCAAACTGCTGATCTTGAATTACCCGCACAATCCGACGGCGATGACGGTTGACCCCGGGTTCTTTGAACCCGTTGTGGAACTGGCCAGACGGTTCAATATCGCCATCATCCATGATTTTGCGTACGGAGAGACGAATTTCGACGGGTATAATCCGCCCAGTTTCCTTTCGGCCAAAGGCGCCAAGGATGTGGGGATGGAATTTACCACCATGAGCAAACCGTATGGCATGGCAGGTTTTCGTATCGGCTTTGCGGCGGGAAATAAGGAGATGATCAATGCGCTGGCGACCGTGAAGGGATATTACGATTACGGTATTTTCCAGCCTGTGCAGATCGCCAGCATTATCGCGATGCGGCATTGCGAGGACGCGATCGCAGAGCAGAACGCGAAATACCAGTCCCGGCGGGACGTGGTTTGTGAATGCCTCAGACGCATCGGCTGGGAGGTCGAGGTGCCGCGCGCATCGATGTTCGTGTGGGCCCGCGTGCCGGAATCGCAGTCCAGAGGCAAGGGCAGCATCGAATTCGCGATGGAACTGCTGGAGCAGGCCAACGTCGTGATCTCGCCGGGACGCGCGTTTGGCGAAAACGGCGAGCATCATATGCGTATCGCGCTGGTGGAAAACGAGCACCGCCTGCGTCAGGCGATCAAAAATATTGGCCGCTATATCCAGGGAAAAGAAGTCTCCGGAGGTCCCAAGAAACCATCTAAGTGATTTATTTTGAGGCACTTAGGTGAGCATGATGCTGCTGACTGCCGGGTTTGGGTTGATGTTTAGAAAAAGAACGTTATCAGCACTAGAAACTTATTTGGCCGCGCATGAATAAACCAACCGAAAAGCCGCTGTTTTGAGTTTTTCGATTATTTTCGATATCGTGGCAGGATTGGTAAGTTGTTGAAATATAAAGAGTTATGTATGAATAGACCAATCCTCCACGAGAAAATAGGTAAAAATTCAAAATTTTTCCTATTTTTATTTTGACTTGGTTTGAGGAATTTGATTAAATACGCAGGTCATATCTTGGAGAGTTTGGGGAAAGGGCGTCACGCGTTTTGCAGTGAGCGGTTAAAGAAGATTTAAAGTTTTGATTTTTGCATTTCTTTGACTTACTTGGAGAGGTTGAAAAGACTTTCTGTGAGGAGCAGGATTCAGAAAGGCGCGGTTTTTTGCGCCGGTTGAAAAGTGAATCTTAAACAGGAAGTTTTTCCGGCCGACTTGGAAGGCCTCATAAAAACTTCATTTCTATCAACACGGGGGACGTGTTGGAAAGACTTTTACGAGAGAGGACAGATGGTTTGTATTGAACCGGCGAATTGGTTCTATGCGAATCGAGGAGAGGATTGATTGAGCCGAGAGGCCCAGTGAATGCTCTTTGAAGACTAGTTCTTAAATTCGTAAAGGTTGTTCGGCACGCGTTTGTTTCGCACATCACACGAGCTGGGCTCCTTTTACCGTTTCGAATCGGATTTGGGTGAGAGTACTTTTTTGCTATCCTTTAGAAAAAAGGAGAAAACGTGATGAAGAAGAAATGGTTGGGTGCAGTGTTAGGGACTTTGGTTGTATTTTCTTTGCCGTCCAGCGCGATCACGACATGGGACATGACTGATGCATTTGACGAATTGGGCGGCTCGACAGCGTCAGTCAGCGTTCACAGTTGGGTTGAGCCGTTAGTAACGGCGCAGTTTTATCGCTACAATTATGAGATCACAAGTACATCCGTGAACATCAACTGGTTTTCTGTCGGGCTGCTGCAGGACTGCGGATTGACAGGCAGCAGGGGGGTGACCGCTACTATAGGCGGCCGGGCTCCGTTGCTCTGGGATTTCATGGATACGCCGGCCTCCAGCATTACCGCTTTATTCCAGCCTCAAGTCGCAGCAAATGGAAAGTCCTACATTCTTTCGTTCGAAAGTTGGCAAGCCCCGACCGTAGGTAGTGCAATGGTCAGCGGCAACACAAACACTCAATTTCACAGTCTGGTGGGCAATGTGTTTACGCCTATCCCGGAACCGGTAACGGTTACGCTGTTGGCCCTTGGGGCGGTGCTGATAGGCCGAAAACGAAAGCTCAGTGATTGAGCCAGTTGAGCAATTGATCGAAAAGTACAATTTGGGAGGTCGGTGCAATGAGAAGAGTATCATGGATGTTGGTGTTATGTGCGACGGGTGCGGTGTGGGCGGGGATTGCCCCGACGTTCCTGCCGCCCAGTGCGCATTACCAGGGGCGCAACAGTTTTTCCGTAAATGACGGGGGCAATCTGCTGCAGGGCCATGTGGAGTTTGCGGTCTATGACACGCAGACACAGCCGCTGGACGGCTACAACTCGGAGCAGGGACGTTATCTTTACGCGTATCAAGTCTTCAACTACGGCAGCAGCACGGCCCCGCTGATGTACTTTACACTCCTGGGCGCCAACTTTTCGGGTCTGACGCTGAGTTCTGATGACACGCTGGACGGCAAGGCCTCCGGCGGCATCGAGTCCAGCGGTACACGCTTTGAAGGTACGACCAAGGCGATCTGGGATTTCGCCAATGGCACACTGATCAAGGGAGAGCGTTCGTGGTTCCTGTTCTTCTCGAGCAACTCCGATTGGGTCAAAGGCGACTATCAAGTGAAGGCCCTGTACAATGACGATGTTCCGAGCCCGACGACGCCCGAGCCGTTGACGCTGGCGCTGCTGGCAGCGGGCGCGGTTCTGATGCGTAAGCGCGGTAAGTGCTAACTGAAATAGAGACCTTCCGGGGGGAAGGGTTATGGGATCGATGAAAAGTACTTTCGGATTCTGTGTGGTGATGATCGCGGTGCTGCTGGGATCTCCGCTTTTGGCGGCGCCGGGCGATGAAGGTTATGCACTTCTGATACAGCAAAGTCCGCCGGATGGGGGCGTTGTCAATCCCGGCAGCGGCATTCACCGGGCGGGGATCGGCGAAACCGTCGCGCTTTCAGCCGTACCGAAACCGGGCTACCGATTCATGTACTGGCTGGGAGACGTAGCGAATTCTGTTTCAGTCGATACCAGCATTGCCGTCGATTCGCCCAAAATGGTCGTGGCAGTCTTTACGCGAGAAAATCACGAAGAACCGTTGCCGGGCGTGGGCATTATCGATGGCGTGTCGTCCGCGGGCGGTGGCGGGGGGCGCTACGTTGGCAGTCCCGTTTTTGCCGCCGGATCAGTCAGCCCGGCCAACGGCCCGGCAGATTACCCGGACATCATCTACAACTTTCCGCAGGATGAAGAATCGCCGGCTGACGACTTTCCTGTGCCGGAACCGGCCACACTGTTGATGCTGGGGCTGGGCATACTCGCTTTCAAAAGAAAATAAACGAACTTTAAACCTCCTCTTTGGGGCTTCCGATCCAACAGCACTGATAGCATATTGGAGCGTCCAAGGAAAATCGGAGATTGGCACCGGAGGAGGTGTTAGATGATATGGCCGAGCGGCGGGTGCTCTCGGCCGTATTTATTTTAAAACTTTTAACCGCGGATTCCACGGACTAGCACGGATTAAATTTAAGAAAAACTAATCTGTGTAAATCCGCGAAATCCGTGGTTTTATTTTCAGGTTACTTGCGGAAGACGGCGACGACATTTTCGACACCCACCACGAAGAGGCGGTTATCGCCTTCGAAATCAACGGGAATGGCGCCTTTGGGATTGAACAGGACCTTGTCATATTGTTTGAGGGGCCATTCGGCCGACATTCCAACCTCTGCTGAGACCGAAACGATGCGCCCGGTAATGGTCGGGATCTCGATATTGTCAGGCAGTTGAATGCCTCCCTTGGTGCGTTTCTTATCCTCGTCCTTTCGGATCAGGACCCGCTTTCCTATGGGCTCAACGGTTTCAAAGGGGTCGGCTCCGGCCGCCGGCTGCGAATTGTTCGGATTATTATCCATTGCTGACTTCTGCTTTTTTTCTCGCCGCTGTTTTTTTGCGTGTCGCTGTTTTTTTCCTGGGGGCGGTATTCTCTTTGGCCTCATGCCCAAGAAGCTCAGCCAGTTCATCGTCGGTCTTTGGCGGCCATTTACCCTGGTCCTGGAGCTGCTTGAGTTCGTCCAGTTTCTTCATGCTGACGATCGTACGGCATCGCGGGAACTTATTGCATCCCATAAAAGGACCACGCTTGCTTTGACGGATCACTAACTCGCCGGTCTTGCATTTATAACATTTCAGGCCGGTCGGTTCGGCCGGGGGCTTGGGAGGCATAGGCTGGCCCTGTTTGTCGAGCCTCATGATGGTCTTGCATTGCGGGTAGTCGGAGCAGCCCAGAAAGACTCCGAACCGTCCCTTCTTCTGCACCATCGGTTTGCCGCAATTCGGGCAGGCATGTTCGGTCACCTGCTCTTTGATCATTTTGCCGTCCTTGTCGCAGGGACAAGCAAATTTGCAGCCTTCGTCTGACACTGCAACAGCTGCTGCATCCTTTCCTTTTTTCTTCTTAGGCTTGGGTTGGTATCGCGAGCAGCTCAGAAATCTTCCGTTCTTGCCGAAGCGGTAAACCAGCGGCGCGCCGCAATCGGGACACGTATATTCGCTCGGCTGCGTTTCGGCCTTGGCATGGGCCATTTCCTGACCGGCCTTTTTCAGATTCTCGGTGAACGGCCCGTAGAACTCCTCCAGAACGCTGACCCAATCCAGATGCTGCTCCTCGATCTGGTCAAGCTGCTCTTCCATGTGCCGGGTGAAGGCGATATCCATCACCTGCGGGAAATAATCGTTCAATTTATCCGTGACCACCTCGCCGATGTCAGTGGCGTAAAACTTCTTATCGTTCTGCTCAACGTACTTGCGTTCCTGGATGGTCGAGATGATCGACGCATAGGTGCTCGGACGGCCAATGCCTTCCTTTTCGAGCGCCTTGACCAGTGACGCCTCGGTATATCGGGCCGGCGGCTTGGTAAACCGCTGTTCGGCATCGACCGAAATGAGATTGAGCGGGTGATCGACCTGGACGGGCGGCAACGTCGGCTCTTCGGTCGATGAAGCGGTCCAAACCTTTGTAAAACCGTCAAATACCAGTACACGGCCGGCGGCGCGATAGCCGCACGTGAAATCCTGCTCGCGTCCTGCGATCTCGATGCGGGTGGTATCCCATTGAGCGGCGGTCATCTGGCAGGCCACAAATCGCCTCCAGACCAGGTCGTAGAGCTTGTATTGTTCGTCTGACAGAAATTGCCTGATCTCGGCGGGCGTCAGGTCCGGATCGGTGGGCCGGATGGCCTCGTGGGCTTCCTGGGCGCCTTTGGCCGAGGCGTAGCGGTTTGGCTTCTCCGGCAAATAAGCGTCGCCATAATGAAAGTGGATGAATTTGCGACCGGCTTCCAATGCTTCGTTTGAAAGGTTGGTACTGTCGGTACGCATGTACGTGATCAATCCGAGAGCGCCCATCGAGCCGAGGTCGATGCCTTCGTACAACTGCTGGGCCACTATCATGGTCCGCTTGGTGCTGAAACCGAGCCGATTGGCCGCGGCCTGCTGGAGGGTCGAGGTGATGAACGGGGGCGCCGGACGCGACTGCATGCGGCGAGTCACAATGTCGGTGACACGGTACCGAGCGGTCTGAAGTTTAGACAGCACGGCATGCGCCTGTTCGGTATCCTTTGCCTGAAATTTCTGATCATTGATCGTGATAAGGTCCGCCTTGAAGGCCTTGCGGCCGGCGAGCCATTGATTCTGTTCCAGGAGCGTGCGGCCTTTTTCCGGGTCCGGGGCAGACTGGATGAACTGACGCCATTCGTCAGTTAAGGCGGCCTGCATATCCGCGGTAAAGACCGCCGGAATAAGCCAGTATTCTTCCGGGACGAATGCGCGGATCTGACGCTCGCGCTCGACGACCATCTTCACCGCGACCGATTGCACGCGCCCGGCACTGAGACCCCGTGCCACTTTTTTCCACAACAGAGGACTGATCTGGTAGCCTACGATGCGGTCGAGCACGCGGCGGGCCTGCTGGGCCATCACGCGGTGCATGTCGATCTTGCCGGGATGAGCAAACGCCTTCTCGATATCGTTTTTGGTGATCGCGTTGAAAACGACACGGTACGTATCTTCATCTTTGAGATTCAGGATCTCTTTCAGGTGCCAGGCAATCGCCTCGCCCTCGCGGTCAAGGTCAGTGGCCAGATAAACACTGCCGCACCCCTTTAAGGATGCCTTCAAAGCCGCGACGACACGTTTTCGGCCTGGCGTGATCTCGTAAACCGGTTCGAACCGATTTTCGATATCGACATTGAGCCCCTTGGAAGGCAGATCCCGTACGTGGCCCATCGATGCCTTCACTTCAAAGTTGCTGCCAAGATATTTGTTGATCGTTTTGGCCTTGGCAGGCGATTCGACAATAACCAGCGTTTTATCTTTAGAAGTCTTAGTCATATTTTTTATTTTCGGTCTCTTATTACCTTTATGTTTAAAGGATAGTCGATACTTAACAAACCATTCGACGGCCTGTCAAGAAAAATTGGAAATCCTCTGTTTATGCGCCAGTCTAGGTAATGGGTTCACTTTTTTTATGAAAACGGCCAAGGTCCCATAATTTTGAATGATCACTTTGGCCTGCAAAAGGGTTTGGCTAAAAGTGGTGAGAATATATCGTTTTATAGGACGACTGACACATGGGTTAAAACGTGCAGAAGGAAAAGCCGAATAGCCGTACGGCAATAATGCAACTTGAGCCATGATGACCTAAGGAGACCAGGTAATTAGAAGTGGAAGGGACCTAGAAATGGAACGGAATGGTGTGAACAGGATGTACTTGGGGGTTCTTTTTGCGATTCTGCTCAGTTTTTTGCCGGCGTTTGGTCAAACAGAAGAGGTGACGCCTGCGAACGTTTTTGACATGTCGATCGAACAGTTGATGAACGTGGAGATCGTGTCGTCGGCCAGTCTGACGGGCACGACCCGGCGTCTTCAGCCATCGGCGATCACGACGATCACGCAGGAAGATATTGAGCAGTCCGGCGCACGCAGTCTAAATGAACTGCTTGATATTTATGTACCCAATTTGCAGTGGATCAGGAATATATGGGAGCCGGACAATATCGGCCTGCGCGGGATAATGGGCGACCGTGATGACAAGTATCTGCTGACGGTCAATGGAAAGGTCATGAACGACCGGACTCACTATGGAGTGATCAGCGAGCGTGACCTGGTTTTGCTGCGTGATATCCATCATATCGACATCGTTCGCGGGCCGGGTTCGGCTCTTTACGGACCCGGTGCGGTATCGATGGTCATCAACATCGTGACGCATAACGCCGGAACGTTCCAAGGGACCGAGATCACGACGCGGGCGGGTGCGGTGGAGGAATTTGAGTCCATCGAGATTCGACATGGGCGTAAATTCGCTGACAACGACGGCGGCATCTTCCTATATGCGGGAATCGCCAATTACGTGGGCGCCAGCAAGTATGATGCGCCGGTCCAATACGGGTTTGATTTTCCGACGGAATCCTTTTTCTCAAATTGGCCTGCTGCGACGGGTGCGCCGTATTTGCCTGGTGACGGCACTGCGGCGGGTGACGCGATGACGAGCATTAATATGCCCAGGGACCAGGCCGCGGCTCGCGGGCTTCCGCCGCTCAAATTCTATGGGCAGATCGACCGGGGTGACTGGACGTATTGGGGACGCTATACGCGCGGCGGGCAGGCGTTTCCGTGGGAAAAGGACAGCCTGGCGCGTATTCCTTTTGGCTGGACCGATTGGCTGCGAAGCAGCGTTGATTACGAGGGAGCCTGGGTGCCCACTTTTCCGGACGACTGGAACGGAGATTGGAGCGATCCCGATATGACCAGCCGCATTCTATGGTCTCCAACCGACTGGGCGGAAACTTATTTGGACCAGCAGTTCTATCAGTACCAGCAGTTGACCGGATATGCCGGGTATAACACGAGCTTATCTGATAAGACCGATTTTGAAATGGCGTTTGCCTATGATATGTTTGATTATAATCGGCAGATCATCAACAAAATCTCGAACTCTTACCGTGAAGATGAATACTACGGCAGGGCGGTGGTTCGGCATACATTCAATGAACGGAATAAACTTGCTGTTGGAACGGAGATCTCACATCACGAACTGGGAATGGACCCGCACGGGTGGCCGGATATGGGGTTTATCAGCGATGGCAAGCTTACGGGAAATGATATGTTCACGGGAAACCCTCTCCCGGCGCGATATGGCGAGCGCTGGTCCAGCAATTTATATTCGATCTTTGGGGAATACCAGTGGAACATCACTGATCAATGGACAACATTCGTGGGCGTCCGCGTGGATGACCATACCTACAGTGACAAGATGTTCTCGCCCCGCGCATCCTTGATCTATACGCCGACGGAAAAGGATACCTATAAATTGATGTGGGCACGTTCAGTGCGAGCTAATTTCGAGGAAGAGATGAGGAGGAGCGCTCTGAATGAAAAGGGGGACGGCGCGCCGGAAAAACTGGACAGCGTAGAGCTCAGGTGGGAACGCGTCGAGAACAAGAATCTTGACCTCGCGGCGTCTTTATTCTGGCACTACAATCTTGAGTTGATATCCTTCTCGGGAACCGTAGGCTCGCCGGTTCCGATCGGGACGCAGAAGAATTACGGATTCGAACTAGAGGCCTATTATCATACGGACAAGACGCTAGTTGGCATATCGCACGGTTTCACCCAACTCTATGAGTTTGAGTTGGCGCCTGGTCAATCAACAGTTATTTCGCCGGAGGCGTATGGCGCCGGAGATGGATCCGCAATGTGGTCCACGAATGTTACCAAGCTGACGGCGCGGCACAAACTGACGAATCAATGGTCGGCCGATGGGTCATTGCGCATCTATTGGGGATTTGACGGGATCAAGGATTTTGATCGTTACCGGCTGAGTCAAAACCCGAATTACCCGATCGATTCGGATTGGGAACGCGGCTATCGCGGCAATTACTACCTGAACCTCGGTTTGCAGTATCAGCCCAACGAACTGCTGACATTCCGCGTGGATGGCATGAACCTGCTGGGCATCTTTAATGAGGATTTCAACAAACGGAACTACGGCAGCTCTGGAGCCTTCCGTTCCCATGCTCCGGCGGTCGTGTTCTCGCTGTCGTACAAGTTCTAGCCGCCGGTATGCTGTGTTAAAAGCTCGGCGAGCAGCGGTTTGAGCTTTCGGATGGCGTTGCCGCGGTGCGAGACGGCATTCTTTTGGTCGTCGTCCAGTTGCGCGGCGGTCCGCCCAAGAGAGGGAATATAAAAGACCGGATCATAGCCGAAGCCGTTATCTCCGGCGGGGGTATCCGTAATGCGACCTTCTACTGAACCTTCCGATTCGATCAGAATCTGCCCGGGCCGTGCAAGCGTTAAATGACAAATGAACCGAGCGGTACGCTGCTGCGGCGGAGTGTTCTTCAACAGAGTCAACAGCTTTCGATAGTTTGCGATATCAATAGAGGAGCGGTCCGTGCAAGGACTGTCCTGCGCGGCAAAGCGGGCGCTGTGGACGCCCGGCAAGCCGTTGAGGGCATCAACCATCAGCCCTGAGTCATCCGCCAGCGTCCATAATCCGGTCGCCTCGGCATAGCCCAGCGCTTTTCTGCGGGCGTTCTCTTCGAAGGTTCTGCCGTCTTCGACCACCTCGGCCACATCGGGAAAATCGCGCAGGCTCAGCCACCGGATGTCCCAACCGCTCAGCAGCCCAGAGAATTCCTTGAGCTTGCCGGGATTGGTGGTTGCTACCAGTATTTTGTGCTCGCTCATCCTGAAGACGTCTCCAAAGTTTGTTACGCCACGGCCAAGCAGGGTTCGACCGTGCCACCCGTGCTTGCTAACGAAGCCCGGGTGTGCTTATTTGCCCATCAGGTACTTGAGCAGGGCCCGCTGAAAATGCAGCCGGTTTTCCGCTTCATCAAAGATGATGGAATTGGCGGATTCCGCCACGCCATCGGAGATCTCGAAGCCCCGATAGGCGGGCAGGCAATGCATGACTTTGACATTCTTGGGGGCATGCGCCATCAGTTTCTCATCGACGGCGAATCCCTGGAAATCTTTGACCCGCTGGGCCTTTTCCTGTTCCTGTCCCATGCTGACCCAGGTGTCGGTGTAGATGATGTTGGCGTTTTTCACAGCCGCAACGGGATCATTATTCTGGCAAGCGCAGCCTTTGCGGATGGCATTGGCAGTGTTGAGCGTCTCGGCATCCAGTTCATAATTGGCCGGTGACGAGCAGATGAACGTCATTCCAAATTTGGCGCAGGCGAACGCCAGCGAGCGGGCCACGTTGTTGCCGTCGCCAATATAGGCAAGCTTAAGGCCGGGCAGCTTGCCGCAATGTTCCTGGATGGTCATGACGTCAGCCATGGCCTGGCAAGGGTGCGACCAGTCGCTCAGAGCATTGATGACGGGAACGCTGGACCAGCGATCCAGTTCAAGAATGGTCTGGTGCGCAAATGTGCGCGCCATGATGCCGTTGACATAGCGGGAAAGGACGCGGGCCATATCCTTGGCCGGCTCGCGCTGGCCAATCACGCCGATATCGTCAGGCTTCATATTCATGGCAAAGCCGCCCAGGTCATTCATGGCAACCTGAAAGCTGGCCCTGGTGCGGAGGCTGGTTTTCTCAAACAGCATGGCCAGCACCTTGCCGGAAAGACACAGATCTCGCTTGCCGCTCTTGTATAGCTTTTTCAGTGAATGGGCCAGATCAAGCAATTCATTGAGTTGATCAAACGAACAATCGCGGATCGATAAGAAGCTTTTCATTTTGGTTCTCCCTCGGCAAACGCCTGATCCATAATCTCGATAGCCCGGTCGATCTCCTGCGATGTGATCGTCATGGACGGCATCAAACGCAGCACGGTTTCCTGTGTGCAATTGATCCGCAGCCCCTTTTCGAGGCACTTGCTGACAATGGAGGCTCCGGGCATGGTCAACTGAACGCCCAGCATGAGGCCTTTGCCGCGAATGTGATCGATGACCGGGTGTTGTTCCTTCAACTGCTGGAGTTTGCGATGAATATAATCGCCCATTTTGACCGCATTGTCGATGAGTTTCTCGCTTTCGATTGCTTCAACGACGGCGATCCCGGCCGCACAGGCCAGCGGGTTGCCGCCGAACGTGGAGGCATGGGTTCCAGGCACAAAACATTGTGCAATTTCAGGTTTTGCGATAATGGCGCCGATCGCGACGCCGCCGCCCAGGGCCTTGGCCAGTGTGATGATGTCCGGCGTTACTTCGAAATGCTGATAGCCAAACCAGCGGCCTGTCCTGCCCATCCCGGTCTGGACTTCATCCAGGATCATCAGCGCCCCATGCTCATCACAAAGGTCGCGAATGGTCTGCATGTATTCGGCCGTGGCCTCATTGATGCCGCCTTCGCCCTGGATCGGTTCGATCATCACGGCAGCGACTTCTTCGTCAAAGGCCGCGTGCAAGGCATCGATGTCATTGAACGGTACGTAATTGAAGCCGGCCGGCAGCGGCAAAAAGCCTTCATGGTACTTGGGTTGTCCCGTGGCGGTCACTGCCGCCAGCGTTCGACCGTGAAAACTCTTCTCGGCAGTGATAAACTTGTATTTTTCTCGCGGGGTCGCTTTGCGCGCCAGTTTCAACGCCGCCTCGTTGGCCTCAGCGCCGCTGTTGCAGAAGAAACATTTTCCGCCGAACGACCGCTCCGATAGGAGCTTGGCAAGCTGGGCCTGCTGAGCGGTATAGAAGGTGTTGTCCATGTGCAGAAGCTGCGCCGCCTGCTTGCAGATGGCCTCGACCACTTTGGGGTGGCAGTGTCCGATGCCGCTGACGGCCCAGCCGGGGAACAGGTCGAGGATCTGGCGTCCTTCCATGTCCCAGAGGGTGTTGTTCTGCCCTTTAACGATGACGCGGGGCAGCCGGCCATAGTTGCAGATCACGTAATCATTATACATGGACAATACATCTTGCGTATTCATTTCTTTATTCTTCTCCAAAACTGCTTGCAGGAGTTCAAGCTTTCAGTTTGTTACTTTTATGCACATACTAAAGGGCGAACTCTTGCCTTCCTATCTATTTTGTTATCTGCGTGCCGATCCCCTTATCCGTGTAGATCTCCAGCAGCAGGGAATGCGAAATGCGTCCATCAATAATATGCGCCTTTCGCACGCCTCCGGTCAAAGCGGTCAGGCATGCTTCGACCTTGGGCATCATGCCCGCGGAAATGATCTTGCTTTTGATCATATCGGCAATCTCTTTTTCGCTGACGCTGGATATCCAGCTTTCAGGATTATTGACATCACGGCGGATCCCGTGCGTGTCGCTGAGGACGACCAGCTTTTCGGCCTTGACGGCGGCGGCGACGTGGCCGGCCACATTATCGGCATTGACGTTGAGCTTGCCGCCGGTTCTTGCCCGCGCGATTGGCGCGATTACGGGAACGACGCCGGCGGCGCAAAGTGTGGTCAGCAGTTCGGCATTGACTTCCGTGACCTTGCCCACTAACCCCAGGTCGATCTTGCGCCCGTCCTCGCCCTCAAGCCGCAACGGTTCGGCGAAGATGACGCAACTGCTCAGCGAATGCAGGCCCATGGCCTTGATGCCGAGCTGGCGCAGGATATTACAGACCGGCTGGTTCACCGTTTTGATGAGCGTATGTTCGGCGATGGCCAGCGTGCGCTCGTCCGTGTAGCGGCGTCCCTGCACCCAAACCGGTTCAAGGCCGGCCTCGTTCATCGCGGCGGTGATTGCTTTGCCGCCGCCGTGGACGAGGATCGGCTGGATACCGACCGTGGCCATGAACACAACGTCCGTCAGCAAATGGGTCTGCATTTCGACGTCGTCGAGAATGCTGCCGCCAAGCTTGACGACAACGATCTTGCCTCGGAAGCTTCGAAAATATCCCATCGCTTCAATCAGCGCGGATGCTTTTTCAATCGCCTGCTGCATGCGGTTTTCCTCACAAATCTCAACTTCAGTCAGACAGAAAAGCCGCTTTTCACTGCAATGGCTGCGGTCTCTGCCAAAAATACAAAAAAGCCAACGGAGGGATTTGAACCCTCAACCGCCGGTTTACAAAACCGGTGCTCTACCGTTGAGCTACGTTGGCCTGGGATACAGGCACCTTATCTACCTGCAAAATGCCGGAAACCACGAATTTTAGCGGTTTTTTAGCGCACTTTCAAGCTTTTCCTTTAAATTTCGCTTTTCCTGCGTGGAACGGGCGCCCCACATGTGCCGTTTTTGGAATTTTGTACAAAGACTCTTGCCAGCGTCTGTTTTTTGTGCTAAATAGTACATTCCGTTCGGGGCCATAGCTCAGTTGGGAGAGCGCTTGCATGGCATGCAAGAGGTCGTGAGTTCGAATCACATTGGCTCCATTGCTGTAAGGTACGCTGAATCAAGGATTTACGATACCTGCCTTAATTCGCAGCGCGGCCGTAATCCTCTTTAAAAAGGTACTCCGCAGACTATGATGATGTAGGGGTTTGCAAAATATAGCTCAAGTCCTTATAAGCTATTGATTTAGGCGAATCAAACTTATAGAGGTGCTTGAGCTGTGAATGTATTGGGTCTTGAGGCGTTATTTTCATGT
>JAJFTK010000012.1 GCA_021372945.1 Planctomycetaceae bacterium
GATTCTCTTATTAAAGAACGTTAGTACTGTTATATCGCTTGCAAGTTAAGATACAAGGGCAGGCGTGGTAGCCTGCCCCTACCGGCGCAGGTCCGTACCAGGATAAAAAAACAGCGTGCGGGTTAGGCACGCTGTTTTGCAGATCAAATATTCTAAGCTCTAATTGAGCAGTTTCTTGGCTACATCCACCGCGGTGGCGGCGTCGGCGGCGTATCCATTGGCGCCGATCTTATCGGCGTAGGCCTGCGTAACGGGCGCGCCTCCGACCATCGTATGGGCGGAAATACCGGCCTCCTTCAAGGCGCGGATCGTCTTTTCCATCGCAGTCATCGTAGTGGTGAGCAAGGCACTGAGGCCGATGATCTGGGCCTTGGTTTCCTTTGCTTTCTCGACGAAATTGTCGGGCGAAACATCGACGCCCAGGTCAATGACCTCGAAGCCTGCGCCTTTGAGCATCATGATGACCAGGTTTTTGCCGATGTCGTGGAGGTCGCCCTGCACGGTGCCGATCATGGCCTTGCCGAGCGGCTTTACGCCGGCTTCGACCAGTTTGGGTTCGAGGACTTCCATCGCCATCTTCATGGCGCGGGCAGCGATCAGGACCTCGGGGATATAGACTTCATTGGCTTTGAACCTTACGCCAATGACGTTCATTCCGGCAATGAGTCCATCACCGAGGATCGTGGCGGGCGGCATCCCTTCGCTGAGGGCCTGTTTGGTAATATCGACCGCCGCCTTTTGGTTGCCTTTGATGATCGCTTCACTTAACGCTTTCAGATCTGCCATTTTTGCACCTCATTGTTTAAGAAGTCTTTTCCTTTGAAATTATGTGCTATTTCCATTGGTCCTTGTATCGCTGTAACTCTTGAAATGCAACGGGGTTAGAAGGATAGAGCAAGAATAGGTCAAAAATTTGCACAAACTAGCATATTTTTACTACTTTTCTGCCTGTTTTACGGTTTTGACCCGGCGGGTATTGAATGTTCTGATGAGTTGGGGTACAGTACGTTTGTAGTTTGAGGCTGAACTAACGTTTGTAAAAAAGTCTTTCGCCGCACTCCAATTCTGTCGAAGCTGCCGCCGCCGGCGGCGCAAAGGATTGCAGGCCATTAATGGAGCGATTGGATGACGCACATAATCGTACTTGTAAAGCAGGTCCCGGATGTCTCTCAGATCACTGACAATGCTTTCGATCCCAAAACGGGCAACCTGATCCGAACACGGCTTGCCAGCGTGATCAACGAACTGGATGCGGAGGCCCTGGCGTTCGCCCATACCATGCAAAGCCTGATGAGCGCCCGAGGCAAGATCGTGGCGCTGACGATGGGGCCGCCGATGGCAGCAGAGGTTTTACGCTATAGCCTGAGCCGCTGCGCAGACGCGGCCATCCTGTTAACGGACCGAGCGCTGGGAGGCGCCGATACGTGGGCGACGGCCAATCCTCTGGCGTACGCGATCCGGAAGATCCGCAAGGAATTATTCGACAGCTCGGATGACTATTATATTGTCGCCGGAATGCAATCGGTGGACGGCGATACGGCCCAAGTGCCCGCGCAAATCGCCGCCGAGCTGCAAGTTCCCTGCGTGGCTTATGCTACGGAAGTCAACAAGACCGATGGAGAACTGACTTTTACGCGCATCATTTCCGGGGGCAGTCAAGTCGTACGCCCATTGAAGAAACCAGCCGTGATTACCGTCGCCAAGTACGAGTATCCGCTGTTCGCGTCGTTTGCTCGCAGCCGCGGCGCCGCCAAGATGCAGGTGATCCAATGGAGCGCGGCGGATGTGAACGCCAGCGCTGTAGGGGTCGCCGGTTCCAAGACGCGCGTGATTCGCGTCTTTCCGCCGGGCAAGACGAACCGCAAGTGCCAGGAACTTAAGAGCGTTGCGGAACTGGCGCGCGTCATTAAAGAGCAGCTCAAAACAAACGCCGAGAAAGGACACAACGGCGAGCTGAACAAGCATACTTACCGCCTGCCGGACCGGCGGGAAAGCCTGCTGGACCGCTCCTTTGAAGGAACGGACAAAGAAATTGAAGAGTATCATCTTCTCGCTCAAAAGCTGAAGGCCTTGAACATCGATGACGCGGCCTCCGTCAACGCCTCCATCGTGGATAAACTCATGGCGGATGGAAACGATTTTCACAAGAAAACGCTGGAAGATATGGTCGCGGGCCTCAATGTGGTCAAACCTGAATACACAGGCGAGGTCTGGGTTATGGCCGAAGTCATCGACGGCAGGCTGCACGAGGCGACTTTTGAACTGGTCGGCAAGGCGCGCGAATTGGCGGATTCGCTATCCTCCAGGGTTGGGGTGGTGCTTGTCGGTCATGCGGTGCGAGGGCTCGGAAGCGAGCTGATCGCGGCGGGAGCCGATCGTGTTTACCTGGTCGAGGACCCGCTGCTTGCCGAGTTTGATCCTGTCAGTTACTCCAAGGCGGCGGCAGATGTATTCGGTCAATACAAGCCGCAAATCCTGCTGTACGCGGCGACGCCGCAGGGGCGCGTGCTGGCGCCAATGGTTTCGTATCAAGTAGGATGCGGGTTGACGGCCGACTGCACGGGGCTTGAAATACGCGACAGCAGCCGCAAGGGCCAGGTCGGGATACTGATGCAGACGCGCCCGGCGCTGGGCGGTAACGTCATGGCGACCATCTGCACCAAGGATTCACCCTGCCAAATGGCGACGGCCCGTCCCGGGGTCATGAAGCGATTACCACCGGACACAAACCGCAAGGGCCAGATCATCGAGCACAAAGTGGTCTTGAGTGAGGCCAATCTAAGTATTCAAATACTTAAGACGGAAAAGGCGCACGGCAAGGTGCAGTTTGACAGCGATGTGATCATCAGCGGCGGTAAAGGAATGCAAAATCGTGATTCTTATGACCGGCTGCTGGATACGCTGTGTGAGTCGGTGCGCCAGCGATGCGGTGTCCGCGTCGAAAAAGGGGCGACGCGCACCGCCGTGGAACAAGGGTTCGCAGAACGCATTCGCCAGGTTGGCCAAACGGGCACCGCGGTGGGTCCAAAACTTTATGTTGCCATCGGGATCTCAGGGGCGATCCAGCATATGATCGGGGTGGCGAATACGGAGATGATCGTGGCCATCAATACCGATCCGCATGCACCCATCTTGCGGCAGTGCGATTACTACGTTATTGGGGGCGCCGAAACAGTGGTTCCGGAGCTTGCCGGATTGCTGAACAATTCTAAGGATTGACGCATTCTATGGATAAATCAATGCAGGATCATAGCCAAACAGCAGTTTTAATTATCGGAGCGGGCCCGGCGGGCCTTTCGGCGGCGATCTCGCTGAAAAAGCAGCGGCCGGACCTGGACGTGGTGGTGATCGACAAAGCCGCCGGGCCGGGAAATCATAATTTGTCCGGGGCCGTGCTTGAACCTGGCGCCCTGACCAGGCTACTGGACCCTGTTGACGCGAACTGGGCAGAGTCGGAGCAGGCCAAATCGGTTCTGTTGTCCAAGGTGAGCCGCGATGATGTCATGTTCTTTTGGGGCAAGAGCCTGGCTTTCAAGATCGAGCCGGCGATCCGCGCGGCCAAGATGCTGAAGATGTCCTTTGGACAAATGGGGCACCACGGCGACTACATCTGCTCGGCGGCCAAGCTGACCGCATGGTTGTGCAAGATCGCAGCCGACCTTGGGGTCGAGGTCATGCACGGGTTTGCGGCACAGGATATTCTGTGGGATGAGAGCCGCCACGAAGCAATCGGCGTAAAGCTGGTTGACCAGGGCCTAAATAAGGAAAGACATCCGGAACGCAACTACCTGGCCGGAGAGGTCATTCGTGCAAAAACCGTGTTGATCGCCGAAGGCTGCGACGGCCTGCTCGCCGAGAAATTCATTACGAAGGCCGGGCTGGTGCGTCAAGGCAATCAACTGTATTCGCTCGGCGTGAAAGAGCTGATCCGCGTGAGCAATGAACAGTATGCTCTTTTCGGGGCCGGGCGGGTGGTGCACGCGATGGGATACCCGATCTGGACGCCGGCGATCGGGCCGGCGGTGTTCGGCGGCGGCATCATGTACCCGATGGGACCCAATCAAATCGCGGTCGGCATGATCGTCGGGCTGGATTACAAATACAAGGACTTCAACCCGCAGGATGCGCTGACGCTTTTCAAACAACACCGCTGGGTTAGGCGATTTATTGCAGATGGAACAGTTGTGGAGGCCGGGGCAAAAATGATCCCGGAGGGAGGATCGTACGCCCTGCCGCGTCATGCGGAGACGGGCAGTATCGGCCGCAGCAATGTGCTGCTTCTGGGCGACAGCGCGGGGTTTGTGAACATGTGCAAGATCAAGGGCCTGCACAACGCGATCGAATCCGGCATAGCCGCCGCGGGAGCCATTGTCGAAGGATTGGATACGCCGCTGGGACTGGCGAGGGTCTATACGAAACGACTTGAGCAAGCAGGCGTCATTCGAGAGATGGAAACCGCCAAAAACTTCCGGCAGACGGTTGCGCGATTTGGACCTTTGCAGGGAATGCCGCTTAGCGTTCTTGGAAAATGGCTGCCGCAGTTCAAGGTGGAACCTGATTTCAAGGCGATGACCGGTGCGACTTACCGGCTGCGACCGGCGGTCAGGTTCGATAAGGATACTTTTACGGCCCTGGCAGCGACTGAGCACAGGGAAGAACAGCCCTGCCATCTTGAGATCATTGACGAGAGCATCTGCCGGGATGAGTGCGCCGGCAAATACGGCGCACCTTGTATCACGTTTTGCCCTGCCGGGGTTTACGAGAGCATCCAGGGACAGCTCAAAGCGGCCAACCCGTCCAACTGCCTGCACTGCAAGACCTGTCAGCGCAAATGTCCGTTCGATAATATCCGCTGGACCGTGCCGGAGCCAACCGGCGGACCGCGATACAAGAGCATGTAAGGATAACGTTTTGCCGGCTAATGTCCTTGGGCGCGGACCGTCTGGGCGTCCTACTGTGAATTTTCATCATAATTTCCGGTTTCTTGTCTAAATTTCGACTGTTTTCGCCACATACTCATATAATGCAAAAAGAATGCATGTAGAGGGTCGCGATGGCCGGCAATAATTCCCAATTTTCGAGTGAGTTTCTCCAGTTGCTCATGAGCAACCAGATGAGAATCTATGCCTTCATTCTCAGCCTGGTCCGCAACTATGAGGACGCCGATGACATCATGCAGGATACGGCCAATACCATGTGGCAGAAGTATCCCGACAGTCAGCCCATAAACGACTTTGCGGCCTGGTCGATGAAGATCGCATATTACAAGATACTGGACCACCGCAAGCGTCAAAAGACCGATTCACGCATCCAGTTCAACAGCGAACTATTTGAAAAAATTGTACCTATCGCGCAGGAAATCCACTCACGCCAGGACAGCAGGACGGACCGTTTGAAAAGATGTTTGCAGCGTTTGAGCGAACGCGAGTTTAAGCTCGTTGATCTGCGCTATTATCAGAACATTAAGCCCAAAGAGATCTCGTCGCTTTTAGACATGTCCATTTTGAACGTTTACAAGAGCATGGCGCGCGTGCATGGGCATCTTTTGGAATGCATGCAGCGGTCGTAACGATATGAACGCAAAACAGAAATATCAGTTGAATGAGCTTCTTTACCTGTCCGTCGAAGGGATGGCCAGTCCGGAGCAGATCGAATCTCTTAACGCGCTGCTCGAATCGGACCCGGAGGCCCTGGGCCACAGCTTTGACTTCTACCTGATGCTCTCGGAATTGCGAAAAACCAACGCCATCGCGGACGCATTCCTGGGCACGAAGAACGAAAAATGCGAGCAACTCGACCTGCTGGAGCGCCTGGCGATGGAAGAGAAACTGGCGCCCTCGATCGAAATCGCGGCCAAGACCGAGATCGCATCCCCGGCGCCGATCGTCCCGAACGCCGGCACAGAACAAAAGACCCATGCCTTCAATAAAGTCTCTATCGCCATCGGCCTGATGTCTCTGGCGGCGCTGTTGCTGATGGTGGTTTATGTGCATTTTGTTCCGTCGCGCCAATCGGTGGCACAATTGGTCAAGGTGATGAACGTGCAATCCGGCAAAGGTTTTCGAACGCTTGAACCAGGCGCTCTTTTTTATAATACGGATGAACCAATCCAATTACAGAAAGGATACCTGGAGATCGCGTTCGACTACGGGGCGGTCGTGGTTTTGGAGGGGCCCTGCGAATTCGCCTGTAAATCCAGCGGCGGGCTCCAATTAAACTATGGCAAGGCATTCGCGACGGTTCCGCCGGAGGCTTCGGGCTTTACGATCGAAACGCCGATCTCGCGGGTTGTTGACCTGGGCACCGAGTTCGGCGTCCACGTGGAGGCGGATGGCTCTTCACGGGTCAATGTCTTTAAAGGACAAACGCGGCTGGTTTCAACGCTTCAAAAAACGGACAAGATCTCGGAGATGCTCAGCGCCGATCAGAGCCGAAAGGTAGATGGCGTTTCGGGCGCTATCGTCAACGCGGCGTTTGAGAAGGAGGGCTTTGCGCGCTACTTCGATCCTGAACAGCAGGTCGTGCTGCGAAGCTCGATCATTAACCTTGCGGCCGTGGTCGGCGGAGGAAACGGAATCGACGCGATCTCCTGCGGCAGCGGCATCGACCAGGCAACCGGGCAGCAGAAGGAATTCGAAGAGTTCAGCGGACAATTGGACGGGACGCGGGCCTATGCCCTGGCATCGAATAATCCTTTTGTTGACGGCGTGTTTGTGCCGGACGGCGGCGAAGGGCCGGTTATCGTCAGCAGCCGGGGACACGTTTTTCAGCAATGCCCGGATACCAATGGCCGTTACTGGGGCGGCGTCATCAATGGCGCAAGCCACGAGGCGCAACTGCTTGGAATCCCCAAACACAATCTGCGGCTGGGATCGATCGCCTACGGCGCTGGCGGCACATCCTCGATCTACATGCATGCCAACCAGGGAGTCACATTCGACCTGGAGGCGATCCGTCAGGCCTATCCGGGCCTGTCCCTGGACCGCTTCACGGCTGTGTGCGGGATCTCGGAAAGCCTTAACGATTACGCGGACCGGCTGAGGGTCTGGGCCGGCCAATGGACCAAGCTGGAGCCGGATAGTTCGAAGGCGGATTTTTTCGTGCTGGTGGACGGCCGCGTCCAGCATGAGCAGCGGGACCTGACCGTGCGCACCGGCGCGACAGAGATCTCGATCGAGATCCATCCTCAAGATCGGTTTCTGACCCTGGTCACAACGCAGGGCAGCGATCCGTGGGGAAATACGAATGATTGGACCTTGTTCGGAGCGCCTTATCTTCATGTGAGTCCTATGAAATAAGCTTACGTTATAATCCCATTTTTAGGAGGTTGTGTTATGAGAAGACATGTGATTTGTTTAGCAGCGGTTTGTGCCGCTGCCGTTTCGGCGAATGCTTACATTATTGACGATTTTTCAAGCGGACTAGACTCCTGGACAAGCACGGTCATCCTGGATAATGACCATGACAACGTCTGGAACACGGCCGCCTGGCAGATCGCCGATGGAACGCTTCAACTCAATACGACGACATACGACAACATTCAGCAATATGCCATGATCCGCAATGGTTTGACTCTGGCGGCGGACCATGAAATCCAAATCGAACTGGTTCGCAGCGGCAGCGGCGCCACGCAGGACCTCGGTCTTTATGTCGGCGGCACCGCTCCTGCCACCGATGTTCGGCGCGATTACATCAGCGTCTATGGACGCAACGATGGCCAGCTTTTTACACGCGGCTTTGACGGCACCACTGAATATGGCCACATCGGCTGGATCAGCCCCGCTTACACAAAGCTGTTTATTGCGCGGACGGCCGTCAATGCCTTTGAGGCCGGTTATTATGATGCCGCGGGCCGCCATGTCATGGTGACCCGCACTCCGACAACGGCCAATGCCGCGACGTTCGTGGGTATCTATTCCGATGTCCGCGGCGTCGGCGTCTTGGGCAATCTTGACAATCTTCAAATGTGGAGTCCGCTGTGGTCAGCGCATACGCCTAGCCCGACCAGCGGCAATCTTGCCGCCGGAACGCCCCTGGGCGATGGTACCGTGAATGTGACGCTTGATTGGCAAGCCGGGCTGGACCCGTTCAATGAAGCCCAGGTCAATGGGGCCATTACCAAACACTATGTGTTCATGTCAGATCTACCGACCGACCCTAATCTTTACTACCTGGGTACGGTCGCGCAGTCGCAGCCGGATACGAACCCGGCCACGTCATTCGGGACGGTAACGGGGCTATCGGAAGTGACGGCTTACCGCTGGGCGGTCGTCGAGGCGCTGACCGGCTACGACCAGCAGACCTTCACGGCGGGCGTCAGTACGCTGGACGAGGTGGACCCCAACAACCTCATCGGCCCCACGTGGACCTTTACCACCGCCGTGGGGGTTGACCGGCGGCTGGTCGGCGAATACCTGTTTGAAAACAACTTCAACGACAACACCGCACAAGGCAACAACGGCAGCGCGGCCGAGCCCAATGCGCCCACGTTCAGCAACGTCGATGCGTTAAGCGGTTCGGGCTCGTATGCGGTGTTCGACGGGGGTGATTTCGTGAATTTCGGCACGGCGGCCTATCCCAAGGCCGGTACCTTCATTTACGGCGTCGGAGCCGGCCTGGAGGAAGGCACCATCACGTGCTGGGTAAAAGCCACAAAGGCAGGCGGACTCTTGACGAACTACAATGACGGCCAAACGACGGGTTTCGCGTTGAGCCTGGCTGCAAACGGAACACAGATCGATACGCGCATGAATGCCCGCGGAGAATCCGGCGATGTTGGGACGGTCCAGGGACGCCCGGGTAAGACGGATTTTCATTTTGTGACTGACGGGCAGTGGCATATGATAGCCGCCACATGGAAATGGGGCGATACGATGCGCGTCTATGTGGATGGCGGCCAGGTGGCTTCCGTCACCGCCGGAACCCCCACCGAGTTTGCGGATTGGCAGTACGGCGTAGTGCTGGGCGCCAGCCGGAACGCGACGAACCGTAACATCCTGCAGGATTTTTACCGCGGTGCGCTCGATACGCTGCGAATCTACAACTACATTCGCACGCCGGAACAGATCGCCAATGAATACTATACGACATCGGGCAACAAGGCGTGTACGGACCCGTCTTTTACAGGCAGCGCATTTAACTTCGATAATTCGGGCCAGTCGTATTGCCAGGTCGATATAGCTGATTTCGTGGTCTTTGCGGAAAACTGGCTATTGAACGGCTTAACAACAGGCGAGCAAATGTAAGGTGAGCTTGGCCTGCGACGCATTTGGCGCTGTCGCTCAGCGCAGGCTTCCAGCCTGCGTTACGTTAGATAATCGCCGGGACAAGAGGCGTTCTCCTGTTCCGGCTTGAAGGGTTTTGACGGTCAGAACCTTAAGATTTAATGTACCTTTTTTGGAGGTCGGAAAGATGAAGAAATTAAGTTTGTTAGCGTTAGCGTGCATGATGGGGGCAGCGGCTCAGGCTGTTCTGATCGATGATTTTTCGGGTGATCTGAGCAATTGGACGAGCACGGTGATCCTGGACAACGCCAATACGGCGGTGCAGAACACCTCCGCGTGGCAGATTACAGACGGGACGCTGCAATTGAACACCACCGTCCGCGATGGAAGCAGCGTTGAGCAGTGGGCGATGATCCGCAACGGTCTAAGCCTCGGAGTCGGCGAGGAATTACAGGTGGACGTCGTTGTCGGCGCAGCCGGCTCTCAAGATATCGGCCTCTATGTAGGCGGAACAACTCCCACGTTTAATGTTCGCCAGGATTATGTTGCGATGTATCGCCGCAACAATGGCCAGCTTTTCACACGGGGTTTTGACGGCACGGCCGAGTATGTTTTGGCCGGAGACTGGACAAACAACATTCCGGTCACCAAGCTGTTTATTTCTCGGATTGCTGAGAACACGTTCGAAGCCGGCTATTATAATGGAGCCGTGCGCACCGTTATGGCCACTCGCACGCCGGCCACGGCGAACAGTGCCGATGTAATCGGATTCTACGCTGACGTTCGCGGAGTTGGTGTCATCGGCAGCGTTGACAATCTGACCATCGTTCCGGAACCGGCAACGCTGGCCTTACTGGGACTTGGATTACTGATCTCCCGTAGGCGCAAGTAAGAACTGGTACAGGTTGTTTAAATAGCAGGGACTCCGGTAAATCGCCCGGAGGGATTTGATTTGCCGGAGTCCTTTATCATGCGTCTTACTGCCCGAATCACGCCTGATCACAATCGACTTCAGTCGAGCGGAGTCGGTCTGTCGATATTCATCTTCAGACCTGAAACTTTCGGTTGATTACCGCACAGGCTCCTGCGTCGAAGATGACCCCGTATCGGCAGCGGCCTCCTGGGTTTGCAGGTGTCGCTGCAAGTCCGGCTTCTGGTCGATATTCTGAAGCGTATCGCTGTTCTGGCGAACATTCTCGGATACCTTGTTCAGGTCGATCGGATTGTCGGCGACCTGCGGCGTCAAAAAGATCAGCAATTCGGTCTTTTCTTTTTCGATCAGGGTCCGCTTGAACAACATGCCGAGGATGGGCAGATCGCCGAGCAGCGGAACCTTGTTCACCGTCTCGCGGTTGTTATCCTGCATCAATCCGCCGATCACAATCGTTTGACCGTTTTTCACGGAGACCCTGGTTTGCGAGGAGCGTTTGGCGATCACAACGGCGTCGATATCCTCCGAAATGGGTACAGTGTCGGTGGTCAGCGTCGAGATCTCGGGGCTGATGTCCATGATGACCATGCCGTCCGGGTTGATATTCGGCGTGACCGACAGGATGATCCCGATGTCTTCGTATTCGATGGTGTTGGTCAGGTTCCCCGCATCCGATAGTACCGTGTTCCGCACGAACGGGACCTCCTGTCCCACGGTGATCTTGGCCGTCTGATTATTGCTGGTCAGAATGTAGGGCCGCGACAGCACGTTCAATTGCCCCACCGACTGCAAAGCCCTCAGCGTCCACGTGAGATCGCCTTCCACGATGCGCGTGACCATTGCGCCGCTGTTCACGATGCTGCCGGGGCCGCTGGTGCCGGGCGTCAGGTCGGTCTCGATGAATCCCTGGCCTTCCGAGCCGAGATTATTGATAATGAACTCGGTTCCGAGGTCAAGGTCGCTATTGGTGGTGACCTCCGCGAGCAGGCACTTGATCAATACCTGGGGCACGGCCCTGTCCAGATCGTCAATGACGGGCTTGAGCTTGCTATAGTTCTTTGTCGAGGTCATAATGAGCAGCGAATTGGTATCGGGATCCGATTCAATATAGGTTTCGTCCGAGAAGTCGCCTGCCGCCGAATCAGAGGTGCTGCGGCGGTTGGTCACGCCGGCGCCGCCGCGTCCCGTGCCTTGCCGGTTTTGCTCATTGATATCCTGCAGGCCCTGGATGAGATTATTCAGGACCGTTTTCAGGTTGTCGGAGCGGGCGTTCTTGAGCGTGTAGACAAAGAGCGACCGTTCTTCATCCGGGTTGGAGTCCAATTCCTTGATGACGGTCGCGATAACCTGCAGGACATCCGATGGTCCGCTGACGACGACCGCATTGGTCCGCTCGTCGGCAGAGGCGACGACGCGGACATTCGGGCCGCCGGCGGCGCTGTCGGACTGCTGCTGGCCTTCGTTGCGGTCTCTGCCGCCGGGACCGCCGCGAAAGCCGAACATCCGCGAAAAGGGATTGGCGTTCTGGGCGGCATTGGTCGCCTGCTGAGGATTGAACACCTCGTTGATCAGGAGGGCGGCCGTATCGGCGTCGGCGTACGAGAGGTGGAACACTTTTACATCCGAGACCGCGGACATCTGGGTGTCAACGGCGCGAACAATCTCGATGAAGCGTTTGATGCTGGCGGTCGTGTCGGTAATGATCAGGCTGTTGCTGGCCTGGTTGGCCGTAAGGACGGCGTAGCTTGGCAGCAGAGTGCTGAGGTCCTCGCGCAGATTGGCCGCATTGGCATAGCGGATGGGAATGATATGCGTGACCATGTCATCTCCGGCGACAATTTTATCCGGATCATTGCCGGACGTTACGGGAATGTTCAGCTTGCTGGCCTCGCTGAGCGGCACCAGCTTGAGCGTTCGCCCCGTGCGTACCGCGGCGTACTCTTTTTCGCGCAGCACCGTGTTGATCAGCACAACCGCCTCGTCAACACTGAGCGGCTGTTTGCTCAGCAGATTCACCCGGCCGTCAATATACGTATCGGAGATGATGACCAAGCCGGTCGTTTCGGAGAGATACCCCATGATCTCATTGATGCCGGCATTTTCAAAGTTCAGCGTGATCTTTTTTTGTTCCAGGGGGATATCGTTGGGGTCCTCCTGCGCGGCGGCCCACGGCGCCCACATCAATAATCCAAGCATTATCCCACACACTAACCCATTCGCTCTTGTCATTGCCTTTCCCTCGTTTCGTCATCAAAGAAGCGGATCAGTTTCCCAATTCCTGTTTTCGTCTTTCCATTAGTTTCTTCAAGATCGCGTCTTCATCCCGGCCGGATGAAGGGGCAGATTCCATTTTCCTGGACTGCGGCGCGGCCGGGGCAGAGTTCGGATCGGCGGATGATCCGGCGGACGCGGCAGGACGCGCGACCTCAGATTCGACGCGATCGAATTCCTGTCCTATTCTGACTTCGCGAAGCTTGTCGTTGTGTTTGAACAGAACACGGTCGATCTCGATTTGGTCGATGGTCCCATCCAGAAGCTGGGCCCCCACCGCAAGCCGTTTCGACTGGCCGCTGATCTCATCCTCGACAAAGGCAAGGCGATTTTTCGTCTCGACAGCAACACCCCGCAGTACGTAAAGCGATAGCACAACTTTTTCCATGCGCGTCTGGCCGGCGCCGTCCTGCGCGCTGGGAGTGTAACGCATCCGCGAAAAGATATTCTTTTCGTAAACCGGTTTATACTTTTCAAATGAACCGGGCCGGCGGATCGGCTCTTCGGCGCCGAGCCCGGCCGAATGAACGATCAAACAACTCAACAGGCAGCAATAAACCAGTCTTCTCATTTTTCCACTCCGCCGGCCGAACCGGATCCTTCAACCATATAGATCGATGACAAAGTGAGCTGCAGAGCCATTTGCGACGCATTGTCGTCGGAGGCTCCCAACTGAAACGATTTGATCTTCAGCGGCAGCGGCGCGGTCTCCAGATCCCATAGAAATCGGGTGACTCCGCGCATATCGCCGGAGCCTGAAACAAAGAAGTCAATGTGGCCGAAATCCGCTTTGATCTGTGCATATTCAGGCTGGATCGCGGTGAGCAGCAGCCCTGTTTCTTTTGAAGACTCCTGCAGAAATCTGAGGACAGCGCTTTCGGTTGCGCCAGCCTGCGCCGATAACCCGTTTTGCTGCATTTGATCCCATCGAACCTTCAACTGCTTTCGCCTCTGCAAAACGGAACGGCCATGCTCTAATTCAGCGGCCATCGATTGGCCGGCCTGCTTGTTTTCGGAGCGTTTCTGCAGCAGCGGATCCAACACATACCGGTCGGCCACCAGCAGTGCAATGGCTATAATCGCAAGGATCATTGCTATTCTTTCGCGTGACGTCAGCGCCATTATGAGTTCTCCCGGATAAAGCGAAAACTGATCGCAAACATTTCTTCCCTGCTGTTCTTGCCCGCCTGGCGAATGTAGAGTATTTTCACATCCTGGAACCGGGGGCTGGATTTGAGATTATCGACGATGTCCAGGACGGCCCGTTCGCCGGACGCCTTGCCCGTGATCACCTGGTTGAAGGTTTCATCCACCGCCAGGCTGTTGAGCCAGATGTCCCCCTGGGCGGGAAAACAGTTTGTCAATTCCATGAGGACCTCCAGGTGGACAGGCTGGGCGCTAAACCATTGCCTGGCGTACGCCGTCCGCTCGATCATTGTCTCGGCTTGCTGAACATCGGGACGGATGCCAGCTAATTCCTGCTCATACCTGGCTATTCTGGCGCGATCAAAATGCCATTCCAACGCGAAAAGGATGCCTATCAGGCCGATCACCGCGGCGGCCCACCCGGCCCGAGGCATCCAGGGGGATGAACGGATCGATCTTCGATGCGGTTGAATACTATTCAGGAAGTTGATGGCCGGCAGGCTTCCATTTAAACCTCGATCCGCTAATGCACCGGCATAAACACTAAGCAGCTGCGCCGGCGAGGACGCCGCGGGAACGGTCTGGACCTTGGCATTTTCAAAGAATTGGCGGATCGGCTTTTGCAGCGCAGCGGCAGACGAGTCGCTCAGTATGAACGTGCACTCCGGAGGCTGCTTGTGGACGATCGATAAACGCGCAATCTGCAGACGCACACGGGCCAGACAATCCGCAAGATCTTTGCCTTTGCTGATGTCCCTGACCGCGGTGATCAGACCGTCTTCCTGAAACACGATCTCGAGCGATTCGGGATACTCGCGGATCGTGTATCCTGAGCGGCCGGCCAGGCAGTCCAGCACGGCAGTGGCCGGCGTCAGGGCGACGACGCGAATATTCGCGGCCGACAAGAACGCCCTGATCTGGTCCGCTTGTTTTTTTAAGATGGCCGCGACGAACGTCCTTTCTCCCAGACCCGCATACCCAAAGGCGGTATTATCCAGATCAAGCTGGGTCTTTCGTTCAAGCTGAATACGGATCATTTCCTCGGCCAGAGCGGCGTCCCTGGTCAAGGACATATTCAAGAGAATACTGAAGACCCGCCCGGCTTCCAAACCGACCACTGCTTTGCCGGCAGCGAACCGATGCTCCTTCAAAAAACTCTTGAAACCGGCCGTAAACGAAGCCAGCTCCTCTGTCTTGTCCGAGGGCAGCTTATATTCGGCAACACCGTGTACTTCGCGTTTGGCGCCGTTTCGGTTGACCTGCGAAACCGCGATGCGGTCCTTATAAAAGATAATTCCTAAATTTGATCTCATCCGTCTCATTCACATAATCCGTTATTTTATTTTTTTGCCGTTTCGAAGATTTTCCAAGATCGACGGATCGAGACTCCAACCCAGATGATGCAACGGCTGCCGGAGCAAGACCCGGGGCGGCTGCTGCGTTTTGTCGATCACGACGTAATACCTGCAAAACGCCCTTCCGTTGCCGCTGACGGCGGTAATATCGGCTGCCGATTGAAAAGAACGGCCCGTAATATAACTGCCGATGCCGATCGCTTTTTCGCGCGTGAGGGCTTGCGTCACCCATAAATAACCTGTTGAGCCGTTGGCGGAGTTTTTGGTCCTTTCCTGAATGAGCGCATCGACATCCGTTTGATCAAGCCCGGGCAGACACAAGAGCACTTTTTCCGGCGCCGTATTGACATTCACAAGTCCGCTGACGGTTTCATCGTCGGTGAGGGTCAGTTTATCAATGACCTTGCTGAACGCCTCGTACGACATGCCGGTGCTGTAATACAGGGCGATCAGGTTGGCATAGCGTCCGCGGAGACGCGGCATCAATAAAAGCGCCTGGTCCTCACTGATGACCGTCTTGAGCAGTTCCAGTACGCTGCTCTGGTTTTGGTTGGACCGAACGTTGATCCGCGGATTGCCCTGTGCATCGACGTTAGGTTCGGCGCTATAGACCGTGACATAATGAAAAAACCCGCTGTCCAGCTTGCCATTGCTATTATCGGCGGGCGGGCTGGCTTGCGCATCGTTTTCATTCGCGTCGAGCACACCATTGCGATTGTAATCTTCGCCATACAGCAGCAGCGAATCGCCGCCCTTGACCAGCAGAACCTCTTCGGCGGTTTCCAGCGGCGCATCTTTACAGTAATACGGATGCTCCAGGAGCAGATAATACTCGCTTTCGGCCCCGCCGGTGCTGATTTCCTGATTGCTGTCGCGCCAGTCGATAATCGAATTGGCCAACTCCGCGGTCATCGAGGGAAGCTTCAAAAGCATTTCAACCGACGCGGTATTGAGATTGATCTTGGCCGCCTCATCGGCCAGGCCAAAATCATAATGGCGGTCGTCCTGCAGGTTGGGCCGCATGATCCAAAAGAACCCGTCCCCGAGCGGTACCTCCTCGTACGGGTTGGACGCATAGCTCACGCCTGATCCGGTCGCTTGATTCAGCATCGCAAAGGCGTACTGGATCGCGCCATTGGCGATCATTTCGGCGCTGGTCATGGACGCCTGGTTGGTTGCGGCCATGGCCTCTACCCGGACATACTGGCCAAACACGATGGATAGACTTGCCAGCACCAGGACGATCCAGATCGTCACGATGAGGACCGTTGCCGAACGCAAATGATGTTGGCGGCTCACTCTTTTCATTGAACGGCGCTTTCCGTTACCGCAGATTCTGCGCAGGATAAGAGAAATACCCTGCGGCTCGTAAATTCTTTTTTGACATCGGGGATTTTCCGGCCTTGCGGCTGTTCGTTTTCGATGTCCAGAGTCAATGTCACCTCGACCGCAAGCGGCAGTTGATTGTCCATGGCGGCCGAATCCCAGGTATCCAGCCACGCGTAGCCGTCAAAGTACCGCAGATTCAAGGACTGAATGCGGCGGCCGATCACTTCATCCTTTGAAATATCAACAGTTTTCGAGGACAGCAGGTTAACGGTAGTCTTTCGAACCAGCACGTTTTCCTGAACCTCTTTATCAAGCGTCAATTCATAAGCGGTTTGAATGATATTGGACGATTTTTCATTCTGGCTGGGTGCATAGGAAGCGGAACAGAATTGCAGCATGTCCGCCTGGCGTCCTTCCGCGGCGGAAAGGTCCTGGCCGTAAAAGCCGCCGGCCAGAATGCCATTGGGCATCATGGCGGCCTGCAAATCCTGCCGGAGCGAATCATACACGTTTTCGATCAGCGCGTAGGGCCGGATCGCCTCCGTGGCGCCGCGCTTGGCTTTGGTGGTGATGTAAAGACTGGAATAAAGCGACAGCGCAATCAAGTCCATCAGTACCAAAGCCACGAGGATCTCGAGCATGGTAAAAGCAGACAAACAGGTTTTACTGTAATTGAGCGTCATAGACCAATGTGGTTAAGCACACTTCTCGTTCGTATCCACGCTGCTGCCATTTAACCGAAAGCTGGACCTGCTTTAATCCCGGCTCATTCCGGTCGGCGGTATCCAGTTCCCAGCGGTAATCGGGGTATTCATTTCCAAAGTTCCCTTTCATGGACCCGTTTTGCCATTCCTTGAGGAGCATGGCTTCGGCCAGGCGATTCTCCGCCAGCTCCGAGGCGGCAATTCTGCGCGTACAATTCGATGCCAGGGCGGTTGCGATCGAGATGCCCTTCATGACGGCAGGCAGCACCAGCGCCAGCAGCACCATGGCGGCAAGCACCTCCATCAAGGTGAAACCTCGCGGTCGTGTGCGTGTTTTGTCAGACATCGTTTTCATTGAGCACGATCAATTGAAAATTTTCGGCCGGCGTACGACAGACCAGGTCGATCCTGTTGTCATTGCCGTCGCGCAGCCGGATCCGGCACAACTTCGTATGTCCCCGCAGATCGAACTGCAGCACGTATCTGCCCTGGTCGATGTTAACGTTCTCGAATTCGAATTCAATGTCTGTCGGCATCTTGTACCACGCCGCAAAATCTTTTTTGAGCAGTTCATACCGGCTGCCCTCGAGGGCGGTCACACCGTATTGCCGGCGATTCAAATCAAATTCCACTCGCACGTAACGAGCCTCGGAAACCGCCTGGATCCGGGCATAGCGGGTCAAAAGCTGAATCTGCTCGGCCAGACTATTGAGCTGGCGCGAGGAGAAAAACCCCTTGAGAGAAGGCGCCGCCATCGCCAGCACCGTACACAGAATAATCATCACCAGGATGAGCTCGAGCAGTGTGAAACCGCCGTGCGCTTGATGGCGATGCGGGCGCTTCATTTAAATATTCTCTCTTGACCAGTTGATGATATCATCATCGTTACCTGCCTGGGCATCCGGGCCGGGCGAGGAAAGATCATAACCGTACTCGTTGTATTGCCCCGGCTGCCTGTAGATATATTCCTGTCCCCAGGGGTCCCTGGGCGTTCCCTTCTTGAGATAGGGGCCCCTCCAGCCATCCGCGTTGGCAGGCTTTTCCATCAGCGCCCTCAGGCCTTCACTGTTCGTCGGATAGCGGCTGGTATCGATCTCGAACGCATCGAGCGCCACTTCCATATTGGCGATGTCGGCTTTGGCGGCCGTTTGCTTGGCCTGCTCGCTGCGTTTGGTGAACTTCGGCACCACGATGGTGGCCAGGGCCGCCAGGATCACCAGCACCAAAAGAAGCTCGATCAAGGTAAAGCCTTGTGACCATCTTGCTTTCATAGATTCATTCCTTGCGTTTTAATGGATCAATTCCTGTAAATTAAAGATCGGCAGCAGCATTCCGATGACGATCGTTCCGACCAGGGCCGCCATCAGAAACAGCATGATCGGCTCGGCAAATGAAACGGCGGTCTTGAGATGCCGATCCAATTCCTTTTCGTTGTATTCAGCCAGCCGCGCCAGTTCTTCGCCCAGGCGGGAACTTTCTTCGGCGACGGCGATCATTTCAATATTGGCGCCCGAGAAGAGGCTTGGACATTCGCGGAGTCCCTGCGACAAGGACATTCCCTTCCTGACTTTTTCGACGGCATTCTCGACCGTCCGGGCCAGCGTGCGATTTCCGATGGCCTCTTTGGCGACGTGGAGCGCGGTGATCAGGGGGACGCCGGCATTCAACAGGGTTCCCAGCATGCGGGCAAACCGCACAAACGCGAACCGTGAGCTGATCTGGCCAATAACGGGAATCTTTAATGCCCAGGTCTCCATCGCGATCTTGCCTTCGGGCCTGTTGAGAAAACTTTTGATGGATATGATCACCAGGGCGATGCCCCCGGCAATGAAGAGCCAGTGGTTTAACAGTGCCTGACTGATGGAAACGATCCACCTGGTCAACGCGGGCAAGGTGCCGCCGAAATCCGCGAAAATCGACGAGAAGCGCGGGATGAAATAGATCAGCAGAAACAGCATGATCACACAGGCCAGGCCGGCCAGGATGATCGGATAGATCAGGGCCGCCTGCACGCGGTTCTTCAGTTCCATCTCCCGCGAACGAAAATCGGCTATGTGTCCGAGCACCAGCTCCAGAAAACCGCCCGTCTCGCCGGCTTGCACCATGGCAACATAAACGGACGAAAACAGTTTGGGGAACTGCTGCATGGCTTCGGCCAGGCTCATTCCGTTGGCCACCGCGTCGTGGATATCGGTCCACAGTTTGCGGCTGGAGGGCTTGGATGATTCACGGCTGAGTATTTTAAGGGCCTTGCTCAGCGACATTCCGGCGTTGAGAAGATTGCCCAATTCGCGGGTGAACTGTTCCACATCCGCTCGTGTGATGCGACCGGAGAAACGCGCCGTCTGCGCAGAGGATTCTTTTCTTTCCTGGAGAGAGGCGGGATTGAGGCCGCGATCAAACAATTCATCCAGGGCGGCCCTGCGGGTCTGGGCAACGATGGTATTGGACGTCCTTGTTCCATGCGCATCGGTGGCGGTGTATTCAAAAATCGGCATACGCTTCACTCGGTCTTCTCGGCGATAGGTTCGTCTTTTGTCACCCGGAGCACTTCTTCGATCGTCGTCAGTCCCTCGACCAGGTAGCGCCGGACATCCTGGCGCAGGCTTTTCATCCCTTCCTTGGCCGCCTGCATGCGGATGCGCCTGGAATCGGCATTCTGCAGCAGCAGCGCACGGACGGTCTCGCTGATGACCATCAATTCAAAGATCCCTTTTCGCCCGACGTAGCCGGTGGCACGGCAATACTTGCAGCCCTTGCCGTAGTGCAGCGTGTCGGGAATCAATGAACCGTAGCGTTTCCTCAGCATGTCGGTCTGGCTGTCGGGCCGCCGGTCTTTGCATTCGGGGCAGATGATGCGTATCAGGCGCTGGGCCAGCACCGCCTCCAGCGACGAAGCGACCAGGTAGGGCTCGATCCCCATGTCAACCAACCTGGTCAGTGCACCGGGAGCATCGTTGGTGTGGAGCGTTGAAAAGACCAGATGCCCCGTCAAGGAGGCCTGAACCGCAATTTCAGCCGTTTCCAAATCGCGCACTTCACCAACGAGGATCACATCCGGGTCATGCCTCAGGATCGAGCGGAGGCCTCGGGAAAAGGTCAGTCCTGTCTTGGAGGAGACCTGGATTTGATTGACCCCGTGCAGGTGATATTCCACAGGGTCCTCGATCGTGACGATCTTGCGTTCCAGATCATTGATGCGGGACAGTGCGGCATAGAGCGTGGTTGTTTTGCCGCTGCCGGTCGGCCCGGTCACTAAAATGATTCCATGCGGGCGATTGATGATGTCTTCAAAGATATCCAGGTGTTCTTTGCCCATTCCGATGCTGTCCAGGCCCAAAAGGACGGAAGAACAATCCAGCAGTCTTAGAACGACCGCTTCCCCATAGAGCATTGGAATGATGGAGACGCGGATATCGACCTCCTTGCCGCCTACGACCACCTTGATGCGGCCATCCTGCGGGACACGTTTTTCGGCGATATCCAGGTGACTTAAAATCTTGATGCGCGACACGATAGCGAGTTGGAACGGTTTGACATTGGAGGGAATCGCGGCAGGTTTCAGGACGCCGTCAATGCGATAGCGAACCCTTAATTCGTCCTCAAAAGGCTCGATATGAACGTCCGTCGCGCGCATTTCGATCGCTTCGGTCAGGATCTGGTTGACAAAACGGATAATGGAAGCCCCCTCTGCCGCTTCCATTAAATCGACATCTTCCGCATCGGCGTCAACCCGATATTCCAGCCCCTGCTGACGCGCTTCATCCACCATTGTCTGGATGGTGTCGGCCCCAAGTCCCAGGTGCTTTTTGACGAATCCTGAGATTTCGGCGTGTCCTGCCAGGGCGATCTCAAATTCGGCCCCGGTCAGCATCCGCAGTTGATCAACGCCTTCGAGGTCAAACGGGTCAGCGATGGCCGCGTGAACCACCCCGTTTTCCTCTTTGAGCGGGGCAATTGTTTTTTCAAGCAAAACACGAGCGGGGAAGCGCGAGAGAAAATCGCCTGAAACCTGAAAGGTCTCGAGGCTGGCGTAATAGGGGCACTCAAATTCCTTGGCCAAGGCGGTCTGGAGACGATCCTCGGCAATGCCGTAGGCCAGCAGCGAGTTCATAATGCTCTTTTGACCTTCCGCAATGGCTTTTGCGGCCTGCTGGACTTCGGAAGGCTGAATTAAACCATTTTGCAGTAATGTGTCGAGTACCTGAGACATCGTGCCTGTGCTTGCCTTGAAAATTGAGGGTCTGTTTCTCAGACCCTCGTCGTTAGTAAAGTAGAATGCCAATGCAAAAAGCCTAGTCCAGCATTCCCGTCATAACCAATTGAGCTTCCTGCCTGAGTGTCAATACCTGCCTTAAATCGTCCTGGGCCTTGGCCATTTCCTGCCTGGTCTTTTCGCGGGCTTCACGGAGCGCCGTCAGGTTCGCCTTGATGTCGGCGGCCGGTGCGTTTTCATTTGTAAGCGTCTGCTCCAGATTAGTCTGGGCTTTTTGCACCGGATTGTCGGACTGGTCGGCATCCTGTCTCTGCGGACGGTCGCCTCCGGGCCCAAAGCCCCTTCTGCCCATGCCGCCAAATCGACCCATCAAGGTCTGGCGACTGAGGGTCATAACTTTTGACAAACGCGGTTCGATCACCTTCCAGTCGTCATCACTGGCCTGCAACTGCTCTTTCATTCGCTCCATCATACGCTGCTGCATGGCCTGGGAGTCGAATCCCCTGGGGCCGTCGCCTCGCTGACCGCGGTCGCCCCTATCGCCGCGCGGTGTATCCTGCTGCTGCGTCTGGCCCTGGGCTGGGCCAGTGGCTGCCTGTTCGGCCGCCAGAACCGCTGCCGAAAGGACCGTACAGAACAAGGCACATACTGCTATACCAACCAACCATCTTCTGTCCATCGCGCTTCACTCCTTAATAAGATTGAAAAAAGTTAACATTTAATCAGATAGTTAAGAAGTTCTATGAAAAGTTACATCAGATACAATCGCCCACCAAATTGTCGATGTAGATAGTCCAGCAATCATTCCATCCTGGCCGCAGTATTGGCCAAACGTCGATGTTCGGGTAAGCAAAATCCCTACAAGCTTAATCCAAAACTATCTTGAAGGCTTTTCGTAGTGGTACTATCGTTCATTGAAAGGAGCCGCAAATGCGTTGTTCAGGTTTGTCACTGATCTGTGTAATGGTTTTTTTCTGCTTTTTTGGATTTGTACTCGCCGGACCAACTTTCCCATTTTACAGGATCACAAACGACTCTGATGCCAATGAAGGGATTGGAGAAGCTCAGTTCTCTGTCGAAGTAATTGAATCGAGCGGTTCGCAGGTACAGTTCATGTTTCGCAATTCCGGGCCTGCTGCCTCTTCGATCTGCGACATTTACTTCGACAACGGACCACTCGGTACGGGCGTGCTGCAATCTATCAGTTCGATCGACAATTCGTCACCAGGAGTATCGTTCAGCGAAGACGCCAAACCGGCAAATCTGCCGGCCGGAAAAACAATAGGGTTCCAAACAACCCTTGGCCTGAGCCTGGATTCAGATTCGCCCGTGCAGCCAAACGGGATCAATCCCGGCGAGTACCTGGGGGTCAGCCTGCTGGCATCCTCTTACAATGACGTGCTGACTGAGTTGAATAGCGGGGCCTTACGAATCGGTCTGCACGTTCAGGGTTTCGCAAACGGATCCAGCGAGTCGTATGTCAACGGCATTTCGGTAGTGCCGGTCCCGGCATCGCTGCTGCTGGCATGTTTTGGGCTTGGCCTTGTGCGAATTATACGCAATCGCCAGGCGAGCATTTGATCCGCAGTATCGCACGTATTTCCTTGATCTATTGACAATAGGTCCGGTTATGTTATGGTTCATGTTTTGATCAAAGGAACATGCGTGAGCCGACTACAAAATGAAATGTTTGCCTGTGGTATTTCGGGATTACCCCCGGAAATTAGCTGCGGCGGTCAAACTTATAGCCTGGAGCAGGTCTTTAAACACGATTTTTTTGCCTGCACCGGACGCTATGTCTGTACTGCGACGGGTGAGCGATCCGTCTTAAAAATGAGTCGTCTGCAGCCGTTTTTGGGCATTTCTCTGGCGTGGCTTGGACATTTCCTCCGCGATCGCGAATTCAGGATCTTATCCCTGCTTGAGGAAAACCAATATGTGCCAAAACAGGTCCGCAAATTTGGGCGTAACGGACTGCTCTATAAGTACATTGAAGGCAATACTTTAGATGAAAAACCGAAGGTTGGCGATTCGTTCTTCGACGATTTGGCACTGCTTGTAGAGCAAGTGCACTCCAAAAACATCTGCTACATGGATCTCAATAAGCGCGGCAATATCGTCGTTGGCCGGGACCAGAAACCTTATCTGATAGATTTCCAGATTTCACTTTATTTCAGGCGTCACTGGTCAGGTTTTATACGAAAGCCATTGCAGAGAGAAGATTTTTATCATCTTTTGAAACACAAAAGGCATTTTCGGTCTGATTTACTCACAAGCGAAGAGAAACGCTGCATACGCCGGGTGAGCCCGCTGATCAGGGTACATCGATTTATCAGCTATCCTTTTCGCCAGAGCCGCCGATGGCTTTTGGCTAAACTATATGATAAGCATATCATTCGTGCGGAGTTTTCGAGCAGCCGAACGCCGGAAAACGATCCCATGCGTTTTAGCAGGCGTGGGCGTCCCATCTGAAACTGCCGAGAAGTTGTGAAAAGCAGCATTTCGAGTTATAATAAGACCATCTGATTTTCTATGTTTTTCAGGGGATACCTTGTTAAGAGATGAGTTAAAGGGTGTTATATTTGATATTAAGAAGTACGCCATCCATGATGGGCCGGGCATCCGGACCAGCGTTTTTCTAAAAGGCTGTCCGCTTCGCTGCCAATGGTGCCACAATCCTGAAGGATGGGAGGCCGAGCCTGAACTGATATTTCACCAGGCCAGATGTGCGGGATGCGGCAAGTGCGTCAGCGCGTGCCCGCAGGGCGCCATCGTGCTTGAGAGAGGCCGGCCGGCAATGAATCCTGAGAAATGCATCCATTGCGGAAATTGCACAAGCGTTTGCCATTCACAAGCCCGTGAAATCGCCGGCAGATACGTCAGCGCAGACGAACTGCTGGCGGAGATCGAAAAGGACATCGTTTTTTATGACGAATCTGATGGCGGAATCACGCTGACTGGGGGCGAACCCCTTATGCAGGCGAATTTTTGCAGACTTGTTCTGCGGCGATGCAAGCAGAGGGATATTCATACGACCGTGGATACGTGCTGCTGCGGGCCGACCGAGTCATTGCAGGCGTTAGCCGAATATACCGATCTGTTCATGTGCGACGTGAAGCATACGGATCCGGCGATTCACAGGCAATTTACGGGTATGGATAATGCACTCATATTGGACAATATACGATTTCTCGCCGACCGAGGCTGCTCGCTGGTCATCCGGATCCCTGTTGTTCCGGGCTTTAACGACAAGCCCGAGCAGATCGACCAGATCGTGCAATTCGCCAAGACATTGAAAACGGTCCGGCGGATCGACCTGCTTCCTTATCACAGCGGCGGGGTCGGCAAGGCTCAAAAACTACAGAAGAGCTGCCCGGTTTTAAACACAAGGCCGCCGCAGCGCCAGCAAATGCAATTTTTGCAGAGGGTTGTGGAAAAACACGGATTTAATGTGAAAGTGGGCGGCTGATTATGAACGCACGTATTTTGAAATTGCGTAAACAAAGCGTCGAGAGAAAGCCTTACATCAGTTCAGAACGGGCCGAACTGATCACGGATTTTTATCAGAGCGGGATCGGCATGGAAGTTTCGGCGCCGGTATTTCGGGGGCTGGCGTTAAAGCATCTGATGGAGAACAAATCGATCTGCATCAATGACGGCGAGCTGATCGTCGGCGAACGCGGACCTGGGCCCAAGGCGACTTACACGTATCCTGAACTATGCTGTCACACACTCGAAGATTTCGACGTGATGAGCCGTCGGCAGCGAACGTCGTTTGATGTCAGCGAGTCGGTAAAGAAAGTCTATGCCGAGCGCATCATTCCGTTTTGGGGCGGCAAAACAATGCGCGAAAAGGTCTTCGGAGCGATGACCGCAGACTGGCATCGGGCGTTCGAGGCCGGCGTTTTTACCGAGTTCATGGAACAGCGGGCGCCCGGACACGCGATCCTGGATGACAAGATCTATCATCGCGGTTTACTCGAATTCCAAAGCGATATTAACGACCAGCTAAAAAAGCTGGATTATCACAACGACCCGGAGGCATGGCACAAAGAGCAGGAACTTAAGGGCATGAGCCTGAGCATTGAGGCCGTCCTGACGCTGTCTCGGCGTTACGCGGATAAATGCGGCGAGCTGGCGGCTGTAGAATCCGATCCCGCCCGCAAGGCCGAACTGGAGCAGATGGAAGCGATCTGCAGGCATGTGCCGGCGCAGGCGCCGCGGACATTTCACGAGGCCCTGCAGGCGTACTGGTTCGTGCACGTGGCGGTCATCACGGAGCTTAATGTCTGGGATTCGTACAACCCGGGCAGGCTGGACCAGCATTTATGGCCATTCTATGAACGCCAGATCGCCGAAGGGACGCTGACGGCGGAAAAGGGCAAAGAACTGCTGGAATGTTTCTGGATCAAGTTCAATAATCAGCCGGCCCCGCCCAAGGTCGGGATCACGGAAGAACAGAGCGGGACCTATACTGATTTTGCGCTGATCAATATCGGCGGCGTCGATCCCAAGACCGGAGCGGACGCGGTGAACGCCCTGTCGTACCTGATGCTGGACGTGGTTGAGGAGATGCGGCTGGTGCAGCCCAGCGCCTGTATTCAAATTAGCGCCAAGAACCCGGAACGATTCTTGCGCCGGGCATGCAAGGTCATTCGCTGCGGATTCGGCCAGCCATCTGTTTTCAATACGGATGTGATCATCCGTGAGATGCTGCATCACGGCAAGAGCATGGTTGACGCGCGAAGCGGCGGTCCAAGCGGATGCGTGGAGACCAGCGCCTTCGGCAAGGAAAGCTGCACACTCACCGGTTACTGCAATTGGCCAAAGATCTTTGAACTGGCCATGAACAATGGGATCGATCCGCGGACGGGCCTGCAGGTCGGTCCCAAGACAGGCCAGTTCGATACCTTGAGTGACTTTGATTCGCTGATGCAAGCCTACCGGTCACAACTAAAGCACTTTATCGACATGAAGGTTCACGGCAACAATGTGATCGAACGGCTCTATGCGACGTTCATGCCGGCAATGTTCATGTCCGTCATCACGGACGACTGCATCGCCAAGGGACGCAATTACCACAACGGCGGGCCGCGTTACAACAGCACGTATATCCAGGGCGTGGGACTGGGAAGCCTGACCGACGCAATGGCGGCAGTCAAGTATCATGTTTATGATAAGAAGACCATCTCGGCCAAGACGCTTAGAGAAGCCTTGAAAGCGGATTTTGTTGGCCATGAAAAACTAAGAAGTCAACTGGAGAGCAGTCCGCGATGGGGCTGCGATGAAGATTACGCCGACGCTATCGCGGTAGAGCTTTTCAATATATATTATGACCTGGTGAACGGCAGGCCCAATACGAAAGGCGGGCAGTATCATATCAACCTGCTGCCCACGACCGTGCACGTATATTTTGGGCAGGTTACGGGGGCCCTGCCGCACGGACGAAAGGCGGGTCTGCCGCTTTCGGACGGCATATCGCCCACGCAGGGAACGCGGTCGTACGGGCCGACGACCGTCATCAAATCGGCGGCCAAGATCGATCATGCGCGCACCGGCGGGACGCTACTGAATATGAAGTTTACGCCGCAAACGCTGGAGGGAGACGGGCTGGAGAAATTGGGGCATCTCATTCGAAGCTATTTCAAACTGGACGGCCACCACATCCAGTTCAATGTCATCAACAAGGATACGCTGCTGGCGGCACAGCGGAACCCAACGGAGTATAGGGACCTGATCGTGCGGGTAGCGGGATACAGCGACTATTTTGTCGATTTGGGACCGGACCTGCAGAACGAGATCATTGCCAGGACGGAGATGACACAGCTCGGTTAATGAATGCCAAACGCCGAAGACGCCCTTGAAAATACTGCCGCGCAGACGGTATTTTTTTATCTTGACAACAGCATACCATTTGTAAAAATGAGCAATTCAGGAATCAATAATCTAATAATAACCGATGGAGAAAAAGGCTCTATGGAGACAAGTTCGTACAATCCGTATCGAGTGGCACAATCACAATTTGACAAGATAGCGGCTGTCCTGGAACTGGATGAGGGCGTTCGCCAAATCCTGCGGCAGCCGATGCGGGAATACCAGTTCACGATCCCCGTCCGGATGGATGATGGTACCGTTCGGGTGTTCAATGGGTTTCGTGTGCAGCATAATGACGCCCGCGGCCCCGCCAAAGGCGGCATCCGCTTTCACCCGATGGAAACGATCGACACCGTCCGGGCTTTATCCATGTGGATGACGTGGAAATGCTCCGTCGTAAATATTCCCCTGGGCGGCGGCAAAGGCGGGATCGTATGCGACCCTCACCATCTCAGCATGCGCGAGCAGGAACAGCTCTGCCGCGGCTGGGTGAGACAGATCGCCAAGAACGTCGGCCCCGTCACGGATATTCCGGCCCCCGATGTAATGACCAATGGCCAGCACATGCTGTGGATACTGGACGAGTACGAGACCATCGTGGGCGGGCGTTACCCCGGCTTTATCACCGGAAAACCCGTCGGGATGGGCGGCTCGCTGGGACGAACCGAAGCCACCGGTTATGGCGTGATTTACGTCTTGCGTGAGGCCATGCGAGAACTGAATATCCCGCTGGCCAAAACGACCGCCAGCATCCAGGGGTTTGGCAATGTGGCCCGGTATGCGACGGAGCTTTTCATCCGGCTGGGCGGAACTGTCATTTCGATCGCCTGCTGGGACCAGGGCGACAAAACTTCTTACTCCTATCGCAAAAAGAACGGCATCAACCTCGACGAGCTGCGCAGCATCTCCGATAAGTTCGGCGGCATCGATAAGAACCGTGCCCGCGACCTCGGCTACGAGATATTGCCCGGTGATGCATGGATCCAGCAGGACGTGGACGTTTTGCTGCCGGCAGCCCTGGAAAACCAGATCAACAGGGAAACCGTCCAGAAAATATCGCCAAAGGTCAAAATCATCGTGGAAGGCGCCAACGGCCCAACAACGCCGGAAGCCGATGAGGTTATCAAGCAGCGGAATATTTTTGTGATCCCGGATTTTCTGGCCAATGCCGGCGGCGTGACATGCAGTTACTTCGAACAGGTGCAATGCAACAGCAATTATTTCTGGGAGAAGGATGAAGTCCTTTCCAAGCTTGATACGGCCATGACGTCGGCGTTCGCGTCGGTGCATGAGCTTGCCGACCAGAAGAAACTCTACATGCGCGACGCGGCCTATACCATTGCCGTCAGCAGAGTAGCGCAGGCCGTCCGGCAGCGAGGCTGGGCATAAAACGGTCAGAGGCCGGCTGTCTCCGCGGGGTATTCCAAGCGCTCGGTAAGGGTGCATATAATAGACCGCACATCGTGTGCGGTATAGCTTAGCCGAAAGCAGAATGCCTATGAAAGACCAGACACAGGCGGAAGAATATCTTCGTATCCTGCGCGAGCGGGCGAAGGAACTGGACTGCCTCTACAAGGTTGATGAACTGCTCGCCGCCGAGAACCGGCCGCTTGCCGCGATCTTGCGTGATATCACAGAGGCGATCCCCGCCGGCTGGCAGTATCCCAAGTACTGCCAGGCGAAGATCGTGTGCGACGATATAGTCTGCCAGACCCCCGGCTACGTCGATACGCCATGGAAGGATGTTGCTCCGATCCGGGCAGATAACAAAACCGTGGGATTCGTCGAGATCTCGTATAGGCGGCCTGCGCCGCCTTCGCCCGAAGGGGTGTTTCTGGAGAAGGAAACCAAGCTGATCCACACCATCGCCGACCGTATCGGCCAGACCGTGTCGCACCGAAGACACGGCAAACAGCTTGCTGCAGAGAATGCCCCCGCTGCGGCCCAAGGCCATGAGTGGATGGTCATCGTCGATCTTCTCCGCCGTACCGATGAAAAACTGTATCTCTACATTGCGCGCAAAATGCTGCATCGTTTGTTTTGGAGCGGCGTTGCGGAATCACGCAGAGTGCTGCATATGTTTGGGGCCGATTTTGCCGCCGATAATGGCGAGGAGGGAACGGAGGGCAATGTGCCCAGCCGCAAACAGTCACGCAAAACCCTTTTTGAGGCCAGCGACCAGGTATTTGCGATCGCGGCCCGCCAGATGAACGACCAGGAGGCACTGTCGTGTCTTCGCCAGTGGATCCAGGAGAGCAAGCTCAGCTTCCTCATCAAGACGCTTGATACCGGCAACGCACCGCTGTCCAGCGTGATCGACGCCATCCATCGCTATCGCGCTCTGCCTGCTGACGAGGCGGTTCTTCCGTATTCGACTGAAGAATGGCTGAAGGTGTCGCTGATCCGTCGTTTTTTTTCCGACAACAGCGACTTTATCGGCATCGCCAAGAAGCAGCTTGTGGTCGCTGATTTTTTCGACCTGGCTGACCATATCATCTATCCGCCCGGAAGCAACGGCCGGTTAGGCGGAAAGAGCACGGGATTGTTTCTTGCGCGGCATATCCTTGAAAAAGCGGCCGCCGACAACCCTCTGGCCGCCCAGATCAAAACGCCCAAGACCTGGTACATGAGCGCCGACTGCATGACGGAATTCTTGCGCTACAACGACCTGGAGGATGTCAACCAGCAGAAGTATAAAGAGCTCGAGCAGGTGCGCATCGAATACCCCAATATCATCCAGCTTTTTAAACACGGCCGTTTCCCGGATGACATCGTTAAAGGCCTCTCGCTGGCACTGGACGACATCGGCGAACGCGCCATCATCGTTCGCAGTTCCAGTCTCCTGGAAGACCGCGTAGGCACGGCCTTTTCGGGAAAATACAAGAGTCTTTTCTTATCCAACCTGGGCAATAAAGAGACGCGGCTGGAGGCTCTGTGCGACGCCATCGCCGAGATATACGCCTCCGTATTCGGGCCCGACCCGATCCTCTACCGGGGCGAGCATGGGCTGGTCGATTTCCGTGAAGAGATGGGCATTATGATCCAGGAGGTCGTTGGCACACGTGTGGGCCCCTACCACATGCCGGTCTTTGCCGGCGTGTCGTTCAGCAGTAACGAGTTTCGCTGGTCGCCGCGTCTCAAACGCGAGGATGGGCTTGTTCGCCTGGTTCCGGGGCTTGGGACGCGCGCGGTCGATCGTATCAGCAACGATTATCCTGTCCTGCTGTCGCCGGGCCAGCCGGCGTTACGTGTCAATGTCAGCCCTGACGAGATCTGTCACTACTCGCCCTCCCGCGCCGATGTCATCAATCTCCAGACTCGCCGTTTTGAAACCATTCCCGTGCAGCGGCTTTTCAGTGAGTACGGCAGCGAGATACCCGCTCTCAGTCATATCGTCTCGGTCTATCGGGACGGGATCTTTCAGCAACTGACGCAGACGGAGATCGATCTTAAGCGTGACACCCTGGTAGTCACCTTTGAAGGGCTCATCCGTCGAACCGAATTCGTCAAACAGATGCAGACAATCCTGCGGATTCTCGAGGATGTTCTCGGGACTCCGGTCGATATCGAGTTTGCCTCCGACGGGACGGATTTTTACCTGCTTCAATGCCGTTCGCAGTTCACTGAAGGCAACGAGTCGGCCAGCATCATCCCGCAGAATATTCCCTCGGGCAAGGTTTTGTTTACGGCCAACCGTTTTATCTCCAACGGGCACATCCCCGATATCACGCATATCGTGTATGTTTCGCCGCAGCGTTACGCCGAGCAGACAAACATCGACGCGCTGGCCGATATCGGCCGGGCCGTGGGACGGCTCAATACGCTTTTGCCCAAACGCCGGTTCATTCTCATGGGGCCGGGGCGTTGGGGCAGCCGGGGCGACATCAAGCAGGGAGTGCAGGTGACCTATTCGGACGTCAGCAATACGGCCGTGCTGATTGAGATCGCGATGAGAAAGGGGGCGTACTCGCCTGAGCTTTCCTTCGGCACGCACTTTTTCCAGGACATGGTGGAGGCGCGGATCCGCTACATCCCGCTCTATCCGGAAGACCGCGGCGTTGTCTTTGACGAGCATTTTCTGGAGAATTCCCGCAACATGCTGCCGGCCGTGGTCCCGGAATACGAGCATTTAGCCGGCGTCATTCATGTCATCGACGTGCCCTTCTGCACCGGCGGCGACGTGCTGCGGATCCTGATGAATGCGGATATCGGCCAGGCGATCGGCTTTTTCACCGAGCCGGCGGCGCCCAGCGATAAACCGCTTGCCGCCCCCATGGTACGGGCACAGTCGGACGATTTCTGGCGATGGCGGCATCGAATGGCCGAGCAGCTTGCCCTGCGGCTCAAACCGGCTCGGTTTGGCATTCGGGCGATCTATCTGTTTGGCTCTACGGCCAGCGGCACGGCAGGTCCGGGAAGCGATATCGATCTGCTGATCCATTTCGATGGAACTGCGGCTCAGAAAGAGGAATTGCTGCTTTGGCTGGAGGGATGGAGTTTGAGTCTGGCTGAACAGAACTTCCTGCGGACCGGCTACATGACCGATGGACTGCTGGATGTGCACCTGGTCACTGATTCGGACATTGCGCAGCGCACCAGTTTCGCCATCAAGATCAACGCCGTCACAGACCCCGCCCTACCCCTGCCCATGATGAAGTAGAAAAGGCGGCTGCAACAGACCTCGCCGGCGGCTGCGATCTAGCGGGCATCAAAGCCGCGGTTTTGGTGCAAGAATAAAGGTATTGACACAAAATAGAGGTTCTGGTATAGTTCTCCACTCTTTAGCGCCCGTAGCTCAATTGGATAGAGCGTCGGTCTACGGAACCGAAGGTTAGGGGTTCGAATCCCTTCGGGCGCGATTTTTTATGTAGCAAACGCATCATAAACTACCTTAATTAGGATAAAGCAATGTCATCTTTCTGTGACCAGATTGCAGCCAAGGCCTCCGTAAACGTCAAGACGATCGTGCTGCCGGAAGGTTCGGACGAACGTACGATCGCGGCGGCGGCCGATGTCGTGAAACGCGGATTCGCCAAAGTCATTGTGATGGGCGAGGAGCGCCAACTTGGTCCGCTGCTTCAGAAATATCACCTTAAGGCGTCAGATGTCAACCTTACTCATCCCGCCAGTGACCCGAGAGCGGAAGAATTTGCCGGCTTTCTATACGAACTGCGGAAGGCTAAGGGAATGACCATAGAGCAGGCCCGGCAGACCATTAAGGACGAGGTGTACTTCGGGACAGTCATGGTGAAGAAAGGATTGGCGGATGGGCTGGTGTCGGGGGCGATCCATTCGACGGCGGACACGCTGAGGCCGGCACTGCAGATCATCAAACCCGCCGCGGGCATCAAGACCGTTTCGAGCATGTTCTTCATGTGCTGGCCGGATAAAGTCCTGCTATACTCGGATAGCGGGCTGGTCGAGGACCCGACGGAGGATCAGCTTGTAGATATCGCCGTATCGACGGCGCGGACGGGACTTCAATTCGGTCTTGAACCCAAGGTTGCGATCCTGAGCTATTCGACAAAAGGCTCGGCGGCGGGCCCGAACGCCAAGAAGATGGCCAATGCCGCGGCCAAAGCCAAAGAGACGTTCAAAACGATTTTCGGGGACAAGGTGCCGGTGGATGGCGAGCTGCAGTTTGATGCGGCCTACGTTCCATCGGTCGCCGCCCGCAAGGCGCCGAACAGCCCTCTCAAAGGAATGGCCAATACGTTTATCTTCCCCGATCTGGGAGCGGGCAATATCTGCTATAAGTCAACACAGCGGCTGGCCGGGGCGGAGGCGTTTGGCCCCATCGTGCAGGGATTGGCCAAACCGGTAAATGATCTTTCACGCGGCTGTACGGCCGAAGACATTGTGGCGACCATCGCCATCACGGCCATCCAGGCCGTTGGTTAACAGACGTCGTTGTCAGTTATCAGTCATCAGTCAACAGTGAAACGATGAATGCGTCACGTTTTGTTGTTTTGCAGCATACGGGCAGAGAAACAGCACACTGGGATTTGATGCTGGAGGATGGGGGTGTGCTGATGACATGGCGGCTGGACGTACCGCCGGAGCAGATTGCAGACGAGGCGGTCCACGCCAAAAGAATTCACGACCATGCAGTGCGATTCCTGGATTATGAAGGACCCGTTCAGAAGAATACAGGGCAAGTCAAGAGAGTGGACGAGGGAACATGCAAATGGATCAGCAAGAAAACAGACGTACTTGCATTTTTGCTTGATGGGCGAGGCTTGAAAGGGCAATTCGAGCTCAAACACAATAGCGGAACCGATTGGTTATTCTGCACGTCCTGATGAACGCCGCGGGCAAGCAGCGCTTGACCGCGCCACCCTGCTATCACCGGCAAGCATTGCTCACGAAACAAGCGACTCCAACTGCCGTTTCCATTGGGCCGCAATATCTGGGTCCTTTGTTTCCATGATGATGCGCATGACCGGCTCGGTGTTGCTTGTGCGGATATGGATCCAGCCTTCGGGCAGATCCAGGCGGCAGCCGTCGCTGGTGTTGAGCAAAGCTTTTGGAAACAATTGCCTCGCTTTTTGAATAACGGCCTCTGCCTTTTTCTTGTCCGCGGGGTATTTTGATTTGTACATGGTATAGCCGCCGAGCTTGGCAGCAAGCTGCGCAACCGTTTGGCCGGTTTCGGTCATAAGCTGCAGAACCATCGCCATCGCCGCCAGGCTGTCACGAATGGGACCGACGCGCAAATCGATCACGCCTCCGTTGCCTTCGCCGCCGATGACGCAGCCGTTTTGGATCATCGCGTTGGCGACATTGGCCTCCCCTACCGGCGTGCGGATGACCGAGCAGCCCGCGGCGGCGGCGATGTCATCGATCATGCGCGAGGTGGAGAGATTGGCGGCGGCCGGTCCTTTTGTTCCGGCAGAATAGATATGATACGCGGCCAGCGCCAACGTGAACTCCTCGCCGATGTAGGTCCCATTCTCATCGACGATGGCCAGCCGGTCGGCATCCGGGTCCTGGGCAAATCCGATTTGCGCGCCCGTTTCTTTGACTTTATCGCAAAGCGAGGTCAGGTTTTCAGCAGTGGGTTCGGGCGTGTGCGCAAATAGACCGGTAGGTTCAGTGTTCATGCCGATGATCCGGCAGCCTAATTCGTTCAGCAGCATTTGAGCCGAAGGAGCGCCTGCGCCATTGACGCTATCCAGGACGACTTTGAACCTGTTGGAGGCAATCGCCGCTTTATTGACCAGCGGCAAGACTTTATTAACATGCACCTGGGCAGTTTGCTCGTTTCTTATCACCTGGCCGCAATGGAGCGCATCGCAAAATGAAAAGGCGCGATCCTTGTAGAGCTGAATGATCCGCCGGGCAATTTCGGGAGAGGGAGCGACGCCGTTATCCATCAGCAGCTTGATCCCATTATAGGGGGCAGGATTATGGCTGGCGGTGATGATGACGCCTCCATCACAGGCGAGATGGCGGAGCATGATGCCGACGCCGGGGGTCGTGCAGATGCCCAGGTCAACCACATTGACGCCCAAAGCCGTGAGGCCGGCGGCAACGGCGGAGCTGATCATCTGACCCGATGGACGTGAATCGCGGCCGATCGCGACGGACAAGACGTTTTTATCTGCGTGGTGCATCTTGAGGAACGCACCGAACGCGCTTCCGTATGCCGCGGCCGTTTCCGGGAAAAGATTTTCGCCGATCACCCCTCGCATCCCGCTGATACTGATAATCAGTTCCTGCATTATAATTTCCTTTCAGAAACGGACAAAGCCGTGTGATAGACGATAGATGATAGACGCTAGAAGATAGAAATCTATCCTACACACGGGTGTTGCGTTTCTGCTCTTTGTTTTCCCATCGATCCATCAAGCTAAACAACATTGCATTTACTTCATGATAGCGGCGATCCAACGGCTCAAATTCATTCCTGCTAATATAGGCACAATCGACTCTCCCGGCTAAGGCAATGATCGAGATCGTTCCAGGATTGTCGCCAGCTTCGCCACCAGGGTATTCACCTGCGAATCCTTCAGGGTCAAAATATCTTTGAGCGCCTGACCGATATGCGGCAGATAGATCTCGATATAGCCGCGTTTGACCATTTCGTCTTTGATGCGCCGCTGTTTACGGACATGCATGCCGAGTTTGCGGCCGCATTCCTGGATGGCCAGTTTGATCTCCTTGATGATCTCGGGGTAATGGGCGACGGCCTCCTTGCTTTCGGACGTGAAGGGAACCCAAACGGAAGCGACATGAATCATCAGCAGGATCGGGCCGCCGGGCAGCGCGCCTCTGCTCTGACTAAGGCCGTAATTGCGCCAGTTGGTCTCCATGACGGCCTTGTACGTCGCGCAGGAGGATTGCTGGTAGAGCAAGGGCACGCGGTTGGCGAAACGCACCAGCCGCATGAGCGGCTCTTTATCATCATCGCCGTTCTCTTCCCCTTTGAGTTCCTTGCAGCCGAACGCCAGTGCCGCCTCGACAATAAACGGGTTGCCGCGATAGACGGCGGGTTTGCGCGTAGAGCTGGTGTAGAAGTCCGCCTGGACAACGCGTTTGAGGCCATCGATCAATTTCTCTTCACCGATCGGGCCGATACAGTCGGTCGGAGGCGCCATCAGCTTGGTGTCATTGATGACCTGGTGCAGTTTTTCAGCCTCCTTGAGCGTGAGCTGCTGAGGCTTGAGATTGACCGACAGTTTGGCTTTCTTGACGATTTCGCGACCCACGTTGCCGCTGACGCGAGAAAAATCGTGATGCAGAAAATCCACGATCTTTTTGCTTTCGCTCTGGCGGGCCATCTTGAAGAGAACGCCCAGCTCAACCCCGTGCGGGTGCGGCTTTATCTCCATGGGGACAAAAGGCAGTTCGTTCGTCTGGCGGGGATAGTCACTGACCGTTCCATCGGGGGCCTGGTAGCTGATCGCCGCGTGCGGGTTGGCCATGGCGGTCTGGGCCAGGTATTCATCCACACTTTGTCGGCCCTTTTGATAACGGCCTTCCAGCACGATCGTGACGCTTGTTCCGGTGGGCTGATCGAACTGGCATTCCTCATCGAGGATGACATCGGGACGATTCTTGGTCGTATCGATCTGTACATGGTAGTGCCTCGCCGGTTTTGCCCCCGCAATGCGAGAAATGATCTGGACGGGTTCGCCCGTCGTGAGCAGCCCATACATGCCGGCGGCGCTGATGCCGATGCCCTGCTGGCCGCGGCTCATCTTTAAGGTGTGAAACTTGCTGCCATAGAGCAGGCGGGCGAAAATATTGGGCACCTGCTTTGGGACAATGCCGGGGCCGTTGTCCTTCACCGTCAGGCGGAACTTATTTTCCGAACCATCGATGGGTGTGATCGAGACCGCGATCGTCGGCAGGATATGGGCTTCTTCGCAGGCGTCCATGGAGTTATCGACAGCCTCTTTGACCGTGGTGAGCAAGGCCTTGCGCGGATTGTCGAAACCGAGCAGGTGGCGATTCTTGGCGAAGAATTCGCTAACGCTGATATCCCGCTGCTTGGCGGCGATCGATTCGGCCGTGGCGGCCACGGTCCTGGATCTGCGACGCCCTTCGATGGGTTGCGGCAAAGCTTCCATTGGAGGGGCGTCGGCAACCTCCGAAGCGTCGGCCCGAGACTCCTGCTTAAAATCAAAATTTAACTGTGCCGGTTGTACTTTCTTGTGAGCAGACATTGGCATAGATTCCTGCATAAATGCTTGAGCGGTTCGACAGATGAGTTTACCAGCTATCGAACCGCTCCGTAATCACAAATCAGTTATTGAAGTTTGCAGACGAACAATTCATTCACGAACTCTAGCTTGTTCAGTTCAGCAGTGGCCTGGGGATCAGGCGATTTGGACAGGCTGACGGCCAGCACGGCCTTGCCCTGTTCCAGTTTATGACCGACGCCCATGGTATTGATGTTGAGGCCATAGCGGCCAAGGATCGTTCCGACAGCTCCGATCACGCCGGGCTTATCTTCGTTGAAGATGATCAGCATAGCGCCTTCCGGCGTAACCTCGATGCTGAAACCGTCGATCTCAATAATACGCAGCAGGCTGCCGCCGTAAACCGTTCCGCGAATGACGCGCGTCACTTTGTCGGTTTCCACGGTCGCGCTGAAACTGGACTCGAGATCCTTGATCTCGGCATTCTTCACATGGTCGATACTGATGCCGCGTTCCTTGGCCAGGATCGGGGCATTGACCATGTTGACGGTGGTGTCAAAATACGGCTGCAGCAAACCGATGATAAAGGACGTGGCCACCAGGTCGATGGGCTTATCGGCCAAAGAGCCGCGAAACTCGATCTTGGCGCCTTTGATCTGACCGGGAGCCAGGGTACTGAGCATGGCGCCGATCTTTTGAGCCAACTCCGCATACCGGAGCACGATCGAAGATACCGAAGCGCTGGTGCTCGGCGCGTTCAAGGCGTTGCGTATGGGGCCGCCCTTGATGGCTTCGCAGAGGATCTGGGCGGCTTCGACGGCCACTTCGATCTGCGCCTCTTCGGTGCTGGCGCCCAGATGCGGCGTCACCAGGCACTTGGGGCAATTGGTAAACCCCATATTCTCCGGCGGCTCCTTGGAGAACACATCCAGCGCCGCCCCGGCGATGGTGCCGGCGTTCACGGCATTGTAAAGATCATCTTCGTTGATAATGCCGCCGCGGGCGCAATTGATCAGCCTGCACGTGGGCTTCATCATCTTGAGTTCCTTGGCGGTGATCAGGTTGGTCGTTTGCTCATTGCGAGGAACGTGCAGCGTTACGAAGTCCGCTTCCCGATAGATCCGTTCGATGTTGTCGGTGATCTCGATGCCGAGTTGTTCGGCTTCCTTTGGTGCGGCAAACGGGTCATAGCCAAGGATGTTCATATTGAACCCGCTGGCCATTCGCGCCACGGCCATCCCGATCCGTCCGAGACCGATAATGCCCAGCGTCTTATTATTGAGCTGGTTGCCGGTAAAGCTCTTCTTGTCCCACTGGCCCTTCTTAAGGCTGTTGCAGGCGGGCACCACGTTGCGGCTCAGGGCCAGCATCAGCGCCATCGTGTGCTCGGCGGCGCTCATCGTATTGCCGCCGGGCGTGTTCATCACGATAACGCCCTTGCGCGTGGCGGTTTTAACATCTACGTTATCGATCCCTACGCCCGCCCTGGCCACTCCTTTGAGCTTGCCGGGGTTCTCCAGCACCTTTGCCGTCACCTGGGTCGCACTGCGTATGATCAAACCGTCATAATCGCCAATAATCTTTGCCAGTTCATCTTCGCTAATGCCTGTTTTGACGACGGGCTCGAAATCATCCATCGCGTTGATCAGATCAATACCCTCTTTGGCCAGCTTGTCGGTGATCAAAATCTTGTACATGCAATTTTCTCCTTAGTATGTTTCGATCTCAAAGACTTCCTGAACGGAAACCCTTTCATCAGAGTTTTTAAATTTGAGCTTATCACATGGATATAAATAACGCACCGTACAATGCGCATCGGCTGATACAAGCCGGCTGATCGCCGCGTCACGGCCGCCGGACTCCACCTCCACTTCGATATCGATCATTTTACCCTCCGGTTGTTTGGGCCACACGGCCGTCGGCACATCCACATCCAGCAGCACCGCACGGGTGACCAGCTTTCCCGCATAGAAATTTTTCATCTGCAAAGAATCTATTTCGAAAGTCTCCACCTGAACCAGCAGTACATACCCGGCGCCCTGAGAACGGGCAACCGCTCGGGGATCTTCAGAAATGCCCTCTAAGCGGCTGGGGTGGGCAACCAGATTCGACGGATCGATCTTGGCAGCCTTGGTCATATACCCCTGAAAAGCGCCGATCAGCTTATCCTGAAGGTCGTAGCCCACATTCAGCGACCGCGGAAACTCGACCCACAGAAGTATTTTGCGGTCTTGATTTACCTGAAGATTGTAGTCAGGGGCGATTTTTCTCTCGAACGGGCCTTCACTAGCCATCAATCCAAATAAACCGCATCCGGAAATCAACACGGGAATAGTTAACAATAACCAACAGAGATCTGTGATTTTCAGATATGCGCAGCAGTCATATTTCCGTATTATCAAGAATCGTCCTTACTAAGGTGACCATCCAACCCGCCAGAATTACTACGGTCGCAGCAATCAGAAGCAGTTTTGTACCGGTCGCGCTAAACACCCGTTTTGGAAAGTCAAAATCTACCCCAATAATAGCAAAAAGTAAAGCAAAAACCGCAACGAGAATTGCCAGCGCGCAAAAAACAGCCGCCGCGGGCTGGAGCCAGAACGCCTGTTTGAACTGACCGGTCACGAAAGCCTGGGCGGCGTGCGTCCACCCGCAGCCGGGACAGGGAATGTTAAACCGCTGTTTGAAACCGCAGACTCCAAGGAAAAACCCGAGATCCAAAAATCCTTTTTCGGTAAACCAAAGAACTGCGAAGCCTGCCGTGATCATGATAAAAACAAGGGCATACACCAGTCTTACCGGGTAAGACAGTTTGCGGCTTTTTTCTGGTTTTGCATATTGTTCATCCATCATTGCGCCGTTACAATAGACCCGCACTTACGTTGTGTCAAGATTGAAAGGTACAGTGCCGCGTGATAAAAAGTTCGACCGAATTGAATCAGATGCTCGAAACGGCTAAAACAGCCGCCCGGCTGGCGGGACAGCGCGCGATGGAAGAACTTTGCTGTGCCCGCAAGTCGCTCAAGAGTTCTGACGAGGTCGTGACAACGGCCGATCCTGTCTGTCAAAAAATCATTCTTGACCAAATCCGCGCGTCGTATCCGGACGACGGCTATCTTGCCGAAGAAGGCCAGGACGGGACCTTGTACCGTGTTGGGCCGCGAAAAGAAAATCCCGTGTGGTGGGTGATCGATCCGATCGACGGGACCAACAATTACGCCAACAAACTTCTTTGCTTCTGCGTCAGTATCGCGGCGATTTACGAGGGGCGGCCCATTGTCGGGGTCATTTTCGATCCGACCACTGACTCGATGTACTCGGCCGCGACCGGACAGGAAGCTCAGTTGAATGGTTCCAGAATACAGGTCAGCCAGGAAGAAATCAGCAGGTTTACAAGTTTTGGCGTGGATAGTCATCTGCATCCGAAAACAGACAAAGCGATCCTGAAGATCATGGAACGGACGCGGTTTCGCTGCCTTGGCGCCACCGCATTGCACATGGCCTACGTGGCAAAAGGAGCGATGATCGGCATGGTGAGCACATCGGCTCGCCTGTGGGACATCGCCGCCGGAACGGTTCTGGTTGAGCAGGCCGGCGGGCGAACTGCCGACCTTGACGGACAACCGATCTTTCCCATCGACATAGAAACCTATCAATCACAATCCATCCATACGCTGGCAACTTCCAGCCGTGTGTGCGACGGCATTCAGGCGCTTTTTGAAAACTAGAGCTTTTGAATGTAACAATTCCGAGGTAAAGGCGTTTTTAAATAAAATGAACCTGGTCTATTAAAGGAGAGAACGATGTACATTGAACGCTTGAATCGTCTTGTAACTGTGTCTTTGGTTCTTTTGGCTTCGATGCTGCCCTTGCAGGCCGCACAGGGCCCTTCCGATGCCTTGCTTGCCAGCCTGCCGGAAAACTGCATCGCCATCTTGCGGGTCAATAATCTCAATGATGCGCTGACCAAGATGGACAGCTACCTGATGGGCGCTTCACCGGTGCCGGTCAGCCTGGCGATGCTGGTGAATATGCAGTTGGTATCAGCCACCGGAGACGCGACCCTGACCGGCATTGACAAGGCGGGAAGTTTTGTGGTGATGGTTTTGCCGTCAGAAGAGGAAGATGTGAACGTGGGCATATTGGCGCCGCTGACAAGCTTTGATGAATTTACGGCCGCTAACAAATCGGTGAGCAAGCTTGAGGATGGAACGGTCCTGCTCAACGCTCCGCAGTCGCAAATCGGCTCTTTCGTTTTAGCCTCTGTATTAAATGGCAAATACGCCCTGGCGGTGCCGGAGTCCGAGAAGGAATCGCTTTCGCCGCTGAAGACGGCGCTTGACGACAAGACCTCCAAGCGCCTGGCCGCAAGGCTCAGTGCCGCGCAGAGCAAGGACGCTTCAACCGTGCCGGCCTGGGCATTTGTGAATCTTTCCATGCTCTACGATGAGCATGGCGAAGAGATACAGGAGGCGATCGATGAAGGGATGCAGAAAGCCGGCGAGCAAGGCATGGGCGAATTAATGGGCGTTGCCGGCAAGATGTACAAGGAGATGTTCAAGACGTTTGCCGGAGACGCCGATTCCCTGACTATCGCCATGCAACCGGAAAACACGCTGCTTACAATCGATACCACCCTGCGCGCCAAGGACGGGTCGGAGACAGCCAAGATGCTGGTGGCGGACCCGGCGGCCAAAAACGGATATCAGCTTGGCGGTTTTATGAATAACACGTACGCGATCAATGCGTTGGCCAAGCTCAACCAGCCGATGCTCGAAAAGATGAACGAGACGATGCTGCGGATCATGGATGCCAGCGCAACAGAAGGCACCTCGGCTGAACTGTCCGCGAAGTTGAGAACATTGATGAATGAATGGATGAAGGGTACGGGGAGCGAATTTGGTTTTTCGTTCTCCTATGCGGCAGGTGCGCCCCCGATCAGGCTGCGTGAAGTCGTTCAAATGAAGGAAGGCACTTCCGCCAAGAAGATGATGACCGAAAACCTGGACGCGATTAACGATATTTATAAATCCATGGGCCTGCCGTTCCAAATCAGCTACAAGGCCGACGCCGAGACCTACAAGGATACGGGGATCGACGTCATTCAGATTTCCGCCTTGGAAGCAACCCAAGGCGCCGAAGCTAACAGTGAATTTAACGAGATGATGAAGAAGATGTATGGGCCGGAAGGGATCAAGTACTTTATGGCCCAAAAGGGCAGCCTTCTGCTGATCACGATTGGCGGCCAGGGGATTGACGAAATGAAGAGCCTGATCGATCAGCCGGCGTCGCAGCCGATTGCCGGCGATATGAAAACGGCTGTGGATACCCTGGCAAACACGGCCTACGGTGACTTCGCGGCCAGCATCAATATATTGCGCCTGATGAAGGGCATGGGCGAAATGATGCAGTCGCTGCCGGGAGCCGAACAGAATCCAATGAAGGACATCTTCAAGGGAATCAATATCCAGTCGCAAAGCACGCTTGTCCTCGGCGGCAAAGTCGCTGACGGCCAGCTTGGATTGCGAATCGCCCTGCCGAAACAGCACCTGATGGAGGTGGTCACCGCGGGCATGCAGATCCAGCAGCAAATTATGCAGGACCAGCAGCAGCAAATGCAGCAGCCGGAGCAAGCGGAACCTAATCAGTCGGCGGCTCAAAAATCCATGCCGTTCGCAGCCGCTCCCAGCGCGACAGCGCAGCCGCAGCAGGAGGCGGCATCCCTGAAGACGTGGGTCGGCAAGAAGGCGCCGGAACTGAAGATGATCGACCTGGACAACCAGATCCACCGGATCTCACGGCTCAAGGGCAAGAAGGTGGTGCTGGATTTCTGGGCAACGTGGTGTGCGCCGTGCAAGGAATCGATCCCCCATCTGATCGCTCTGAGAAGCAGGACCGTCCCAGAGTCGGCGGTCATCATAGGCCTCAGCAACGAAGCCGCTGACAAGGTAACGCAATACGTCAAGAGCGCCAAGATCAATTATCCGATCGCGGTTTATAACGAGGAAGTGCCCGCCCCGTACGCAAAGGTGACGGGATTGCCGACGCTGTTCCTGATCGACGCGGAGGGAACGATCGTTGACGTGATCGAGGGATATGACCCGGCAACGACGCCGCAGAAGATCGAGGCCTTCTTGAAATAATCAGTCCACAGATTGATTATTGTGCAGTAAAATAAAAGCCGGCAAGATGCCGGCGGTACCTAAGAATAATCAGTAATCAATGTACAATTATCTCGGGTCGGGAACCGGGTGCAGGGCGACCAGTTTGGGCCGGTCGTTTTTGGTCCAGACCTGGCTGCGATCGAAGATGGCGATCATCCGCCGCTGAGGCCCTGCTTCGCCCGCGCGGACAAGGATGTAAGCGGTGAACGTGTCGCTTCGAACGGTGAACTTGTTGGCCAGATTGGACAGGATCCAGTCACGCTCTTCGATGTCGTTGTCGATGCTTTGACTGCCGACGTTTTCAGATTCGGAAATGCCCCCGGTATAGTAGCGCTTAAATATTGGAGTGTCCGCAACCCCATCATTGTTAGAATCGGCCTGAACATCCAGCAGATCGCTGATTTCCTTAAATGGCGCTGTGTTGCGATAATTAACAATCGCCTGCGCCAACTGCAAGGCCGAAAATGTAACTATTTTGGTGGAGTCAGCAGCATTCGGGTCGACCAGGGACGGCGGGATGGCCGCCGCGATGACATGCACGGGCGCGGTATTGATATTGATGCGGCCCGGCAGAGAACCGATCTCCGGCCGATTGATCGTGCAGACGTAATTGAGTACCTCGGCCGCATTGGGGTCGGCGATCAAATCAAACCGGCCCGTGTTGTTGGGGTCGGAAAGTTTGTACGTGATCGCCGCGTCAGGATCGCTCACCACTCCATTGCCCTGGATCGAAAGCGTTTCCAAATCATGCCAGCGAGCCACAGGCATAGCATTGTCCGGCACGGCTATCTGGAAGCCAGTTTTTGCAATTGTTCCCGCGGGAAGATTGTTAGGAAGTCCAAGCGTATCGACATAGTTGAATGGGGCAGTACCGCTATGCTGCGCCTGGTAATCAGCATATACGAATTTCCAGTTGTTATCATCTCGCTTTAAGGCGTTATTGCCTGAGCTGCCCAGAATCTTCCTGACATCTGCGTTGCCGATCTTGTCCACATAGATATCGCCCGGCGCCTTGGGCGCGGCTCTTACCAGAAGAATATTGGCATTGCTGAGCAAATCGTTTTCCAAAGCGGTCCAGGCGATCCCTGAAATGTTATAACCGAATGAGCCTCCGGGAACAGAGCCGGTGGAGTTCACCTGTATCACCAAACGGCCCAACCCGGTGCTCAGGCTATGGGCCGGAAGCTTCGTGACAGGATTGGCTGCAGAATTCGTAAAGGAATGATTTATGGTGGTGCCAATTTTAAGCGTCAAATTGGTTATATCAATTTCATCATCGTAAGGATTCACCAATTCAATGGCGAATCCCTTGAGATGCGAAGCGGGCGGAATGGCACTTCCATCCCACTGTGCGTAGACTTCCGAAATGAAGGGCTGGCGTTCGTAGCCAAAGACGATATCATCCGGATCCAATCCAAAATTGAGAAGAGTGAACCCAAAGGGAAGCGTCGCCGTGCTGACCTCGAGGATCATATCTTCAACCATCTGCTCTGTGATAAAGGTGCAATCCTCATCCTGTTGAGTGCCGTAAGTCGAGGAGGCAAAGGGACCGTTGGCGCCGGTATTATCAGAAAAATCGATGATGTTGGCGACCACTTGAGCAGCGCTGAGGGCGGCGGCGTGCACATCATGCCCGTTGCGGCTGTAAAAATATTCCCGAAAGGCAAAGAGAAGCTGCAAGATTCTCTTACGAGTCAAAACATTATTGTAGGACTGCGCGGCGCTGAGATTACGAATATCGGTTGTGGCCGGACCCTTGGGGATCAGGAGAGAGCGAATCCTATCAGGGCTAATCTCTCCCATAGAACCGGACGCAATTTCCTGTTCGAGCAGCGGATACTCGCCACGACGGATATTCCTGTCGAAACTATAGAATGTGCAGACATGCCGGCGATCATAGACGTACGGAGCTGTACCGCCGGCCCATGAATCGAAATTCGTGGGATTGAGCCGTTCATACCAATCGGAAATCGGATTACCGTTATCCCTGGGAACGAGTAAGGCAGCGTAAACTCCTCCGCCTGAATCCAACGTAAAATTGGCAATGTCGCGACATTCGAACCGGGCCTCAGTCGGGCTGGTCAGAAGAAAACGGTTGCGAATTTCCAGTTCATCGCCGATATCAAAGAAATGACCGCCGGGCTGTTCTATGTTCATTAAGAGATTCTGACTCATTTCGGGAAGCGCTGGCAATCTGTTTGGCCCGGCTTGGCGGAAAAGCCCCCTGGCGATCATCAAGTTGTACCAATAATCGCCGCCGGAGGAGCCCAGAAAGAAGTTGCCGTTCAAATCGCGGCCCCGAAGGAACGGAAGATAGTTTATCTCCGTCAGATAACGGCCCGAGCCGCTGCCATTGTTATTATGCCATGACTGCTGCGCAAAGGCACTGTCCCAATACTTCCAAGGCTCCTTAAAAGGAGATGTCTTTGCGCCGTCACTGTAAAGTCGCCCGTCAAAACAGGAAGCGGCATTGAGATTGAGCATGGCGCAGTTGTCGATGATGCGGACGGCAGCAAAGACGGGTTCGCCGCGGCTGCTGGAAAGATTCGGCACCTGCGCCCAGCGGCTGTCGGCAACGCCGTCACCGTCAGCATCGGCCCTTCCAAACAACGAATTTTCGGGAATCCATGTCGCGGACGCATTCCCTTGCAAGTTGATTTGCCGCAGACCCGGAATGCCGAAGTTGTGCCAGAGGTCGCTAATATGCGGCCAGGTCCATGTGTCATCCGTTTCGTTGGCCGGCGTTCCCGGATCGGTCACCTTCGGTTCAAGTGCCGCAAGCCAACTATCACTTCCTATGTGCGAGGGATAGTCCCACGGCTCGTCATCATCGGCGGGATTGGAGGCATCGGCATTGACAAGGCGGTCATCGCTGCCGAAGAGATCATTGACGAGGACCTCGTTGATGCGCGTCACGACGCTTTGGACGGCATTGTCCAGGTCCTTGCTCTGGACCACGGCGCCGGTTTCGGTTTCGCCGGCACGCGAGACCATCAGAAACATCACGCCGATGACCGCCAGCAGGACGGTCACGACGACCACCAGCAGCAGGGCCGAACCGCGATTCCTGTCAAGTTGTCTGCTTTCCGTCTTCATAACTATTCAGCCACAGATTAACACAGATCTCATTGAATGAACTTATAACTTAAAACTCAGAACTTAGAACTATTCAATTGTCAAGATCAACAATATGCGTAAACGTTTTGCCATCCTTAAAGAGACCGTTGCTGTCCCGCAGCGTAAACGTAAACTTCAGCGCCTTGGGGTAAAACGTATTTTTAAAAAATACTGCGCTTGCGCTGGGCGGTTTGGTATTACAGGCTTGCGGCGGAAACCAATTGCTCAGGCCGCTACCACTGGGCAATTGAAAATGAACTCCAAATCGGAGCGTTTCCATCGCAGCAAAATCCGAATCCGCCGGATTGCCATTCCCGTCTGGGTCCCGGCTGGGCCACCAGCGAACGCCGGGAAAATACTGCGCGTCAGTTGGTTGTACAGGGATGTAAGCGCCAGCAAATGTACTGAGATCCGTAACCGTGTAGGCCCATTGTACCCGCATTTGCAGAACGCCTTGTGCCTGCAATAAATGCAATGTTTCAGGATCAGATAGATTGATATAGGGCCGGGTGGTGTCGCTCATACATGCTGCTACAAAGCGATTCGCGTTTACAGGTACTGGCGCGGGCGGAGGGGTTGTGTAGTTCAGCGCGCTGATCCAGTCAGACAATGTTATCGTATTGAATTCCCAACCGTTTTCAACCGTGTATTTGGGGGTTGGATTAGGATACTGAGTTAAGCCGAAGCTGCCGGCAAATGGCGCATACATCGGGGTGCCGGTCACGGCTGGAATTTCACCCAGATCAAAAAGAAGTCCGGAATGCGACGTCAAAACGTGCGATTTGCGGGCCAGGACCCGAAAGGTTCGGTAATCCGGCACGCCCGGAGCAATCAAGGGGTCGCCGGAATTGGCATGGCCATAAAAGACGCGCGCCACCGTGCCGTGGATTACCTCATTTCTATAGGCGTCATTAGCATCTAACGCACCACTGTTGTTACTGTCGTAGCGAACAAGATACTGCTTGACTGTCTGAAAATCGCCATTGGCGAAGAAATGCACCATATCATAGTGCACGTCATTGGGATCCACGGCGTCGAACCACAGAAAGAGCGGGGCATCTTTGCGAAGGCCGCGGAAATCGGAATTGAGCTGGCCGGTGACGGCGCGCAGGTTGCGGCTGATCTCGATGGAGGCTCCGGCGGTGCGGTAGGCCTTGACGGTGGTGCTGAAGATCACGCCGGAGAGGGCCAGCATCAGCGACAAGAGCGCCATGGCCACCAGCAGCTCCACAATCGTGAACGCGTTTTTCTTAACCACGGATTTCACGGATTTCACTTTTCTTTTTTTTGACACAGATTAACACCGATTTACATCGATTTTAGTTCAGCTCATTAAAATGAATCACTTTCTGATACACACCGACACAGGGGTAACGATCACTGCCCACGGCGGGCGGAACAACCCAAACTACCTCAGATTCACCAGGCAACCTGGGATTTGGCTGCCAACCTTCCTTTTTTTCCAGCACCAACGTATCCGTATCTCTTCTGACCTCAAGGATCTTATAGATCCGGCCGGAATAATCATCCACAATGGTATAACCGGCGCCGAAAAACGCCCTGCTTTCATTGACACCCAGTCTGGCTTCATCTTGTATGACCAAATCTCGAGGGACTGCAGGGTTGTACAGCACACTGACCGAGATAGGTTGCGGCCACTGCGCCTCCGGAGGGAGCGGGATGCTCCCGTCAGCACGCTGCTGATAGAACTTTCCGGCGGTGGTCCTGCGATTGATGAAAACTGTTACCTGGACATCCTTCTGCGAAACCCGGCGGCAAAGGGCCGACCAATGGTAACCGTATTCATCTGTATTCGTAACCGATACGGAGGGATATCGAAACTCCGACCAATCGCAAGTCAAGTTATCACTTGAATCAACCGACCCGTTACCATTTAAGTCATAACCGGAGACGAAGTGAAAATTGGAGCAGGCGTTGGCACCGCCGAGCCAGAGATTCGGATCGCGGAGGCCGTAGAGGCGCACCTTGGCGAAGGCCTCGTCGGCGACGACGGCGCCGATGGTGCGTTCGGTGGCCAGACTGGTCAGCTTGACGCCGACGGGAAAGATCGTGGCGACCATCACCAGACCGATCGCCATAATGCCGGTAGCGATCAGCATTTCGGTCAGCGAAAAACCAAGATGTTTATTTCGTCTGTTCACGATATTCCATTACCAACTCGCCCGTGTAAGGGCTGATATATTCGGCTAGTGACTGTTTTTGCGCAAAGAATTCGCTCCAACGCTTCATAACCGGCACGTTCTGCAAATCACTCCTGCTGTACAATATGAAATCCTGAACACTGCTTTCCTTCCCAAGTCCCAAATCAGGGGACCATCCGCCTGGAAAGTAATCATCCTGATAGAAGAGACCAATTCCGGCGTCCACTTTGGGTTTGGTATTAAAAATACTATCATTACTGAGCGTGGCTGTACTGTCTGTTTCCGTCATTCCATCTTTATTTCTTACGCGCACATCATGGATCACCAATCGACCCTGCGGAGAAAAAATTACTGAAAAAACACTGGCATTATTCCAACCGGCTTGCCCGGCAGGCGTCAATGTATTTAGATCATCATTTGTAAAGTTTTGGTGAACGATCAATGCCGTATCTTCCGGCAGCGGCATGGGCTTTCGGCCGGTCATTGCGCGAAAACCACAGGCAAGACCAGTTGCAGCCTCATCCTTCACGATAAAAATCATATACGCACGGCCCTCTTTGTCCTGCTGAAAGCGGACACCGGCGTAGGTTTGTTCGCGGATGGCGATGGCACGGGCGCTCGAGAGCGCGGCGTTGATAAGCTGGCGGACGCCCGTGCCGGAATCGAAGGCATTCATGACCTGCTTGACCGCGGGCACGGCGATGCCCATCAGGATCGCCATGACGGCGACAACGACCAGAAGCTCGGTCAGGGTCAAACCAGATTGTCGTCTATTCTTTGACACAGATTCACGCGAACTTTTTCTGACACAGATTAACACGGATTAACACTGTTTTTTTCTATTAACTTTTTTTGACGGATCGTACAGATTTCACCGCGCTTGTATTAATCGGTGTTCCTCTGTGTAAATCCGTGTCTAACATTTACTTTTCCGAATCGAAATTGAATACGTCATCCATGGTCCCATAGAGCCCATCGTGTCCGGCACTGTGCAGGATGAAAGATTCTGCGCGGTACGGCCGCGGGTTTGCGGTAAAATTGGGATTGGCCGTAGCGTCATAAAATGCTTTGTAATTGTCCAGGAGCGGGTGACTTTCGCCCTTTGAGAACGGAACCGGCAAAGCAACGATGCCGCGAGCAGCAGGAGAGCCTCCCGACTGCGTGTAAATGGACTCCAAGACATTATAGGTGCACTGATCGGGAGTGTGAGTGCTCACATCATGCCAAATTTTTGTCTTATCCGCACGATAATAGAGGATGGGCATGCCCGTCTGCTTGCCGGTGGTCAGGTGCTTGACCTTGCCGAACATATCGACAAGGACAAACGAGGTTGGCGACAGCGATGCCATGCCGCTGCCGTAAATGGAGCCAAGCTGAACGGCGTTGGCGCTTTCCAGTTCAAGATACGGGCCAATTCGCTTGCTGAGATTAGCTTGTTGCTCAGCTTGCGATAACGAAGACAAATTATATAAAGCAACACCGCCTGATTGCCCGTCTTGAAAATAGACAGAGTCCTTGTGAAAACCCAAACCGTCCTGGCCGACGAGCGCTTCGGCAAGGCGTTCGGCAGGCGTGTACTCCCCATATTGCGTCCCGTAGCCGCTTGGGGGGTATTCGCCGCGGTCATTGCGGAACGCCTCGAGGCCGAGTTCGATCGTGTGGAACTGCGCCTTCTGTCTGACATTGACGGCCTTCTTCTGGACGGCCGACAACGCCGGAATCAGAAGCGTCAATAGAATCCCGACCACCGCCATTGTCGTCAAAAGTTCCACCAGCGTGAAACCCGCCTTCTTGTTTTCTATTTCGCGTCTCATACTGAACGCCTCCCGATCATAATCCAATCAATAATTGAAATTCGTAACATCGTCTTTGGTTCCGTAAATGCCGTCATACCCGGCGGAAATCAGGACAAAGGTTCCGGAGTTAAAGGCCTTGAAGAAATCGTCTTTGCCGTCACTGTTCATGTCCGCCTGCCGTTCGGTCAAGCTCTCATAGAAGACCTGGACATTGCTCTTGGTGTTATCCCCCGGATCCTTGTAATGCTTTGTCAGACCCGCCGAGGGCGCGGGATCCTGGACTTCGCGAAGCCAATTGAGCCCGAGCAGCGCCGCGTTGTCATTATAATTGAACACCCATTGTGTGTATTCGGTTTCGGCAGGATCCGGCACGGGCACATTGGCGGCGTTCATGCGGAAACGCTTGGTGGAATTGGCTTTGAAGTAAAGAATGGGCGTGCCGACCTTTTCGGTCAGATTGGGCACGACGTTATAGGCGAACACGTCCGTGATGACGGGCGCCCGCTGTGTGGGCGTCGAGGCTCCGGCGGAATCATAGATGCCCGCCGAAGGACCCCACAATTCGGCAATCGTGTGAATCTCGCCGTGTTTCAGTTCCGTATAGGGTCCCTTGCGGTTCTTCTCGGTCGACTCGGTATAGAGCAAAGGCGCGGCGGCCATGTCGCGAGTGGGATGCCACTTGGTTTTGGGGTTAAAACCGCGTTCATCGCGGCCGAAGAGCGCCTCGGTGAGCCGCTGAGCACCGCAGATAACAGTGCCGTCCAGGATCGATTCGGAATCGGGATACCCATCGAAGTCTTTGCTGAACAGTTCCAGGCCGATCTCCATGCCGTGAAAGACCGCTTTCTGCTGGAGATTGCGCTGAATGACCTTCATCTTGCGAGCGCCGACGCCGAATATGGCCATCAGCATGGCGATGATCGCCACGACCGTCAGCAGCTCGATAAGGGTAAAGCCCTTCCGCACACTCTCCCCCTTGATAAGGGGGAGTCCGGCCTCCGGCCGGGAGGGCGTAATCATTGATCCGCGATTTACAGGATTAACAGGATTTTGTGTCATCTGTATCCTCTGCGACTGAATCTTTTGTGTTGTCATTCTTGCCGTCTCACAGCACTTCCGGGCAGGCACGGGGGCCTGCCCCTACAGCCGGTCTATTTATTTGTGATGTCATCGCCGGTACCGAAAACCTTGTCCGGCCCGGCACTGGTCAGCACCGGAAACGCCGTGCCGTCGATGTACTCGTAGCGAATATTCGTTTTCCAGGCATCGATGTAACGCGGCAGATCGATCGTTTCGGATGTAGCGTCCAGCGTTATCATTATGGGCATTCCACCGTCATCTTTGCTCGTTATCAGCGACTCAGACATTGCCGCGGCAATCTTGCGGCTGTTCGGAACCTTGTTCAAAAAGTAGAACAAGGCTGAACTCGATTCAAAGGCTGCACACATAGGATCGGTTGGAAGAGGAAATGCCCCCTTTGAAATTGAATATTCTCCGATAAACGCATCAAGTCTATAACCATCGGAATCTGTATCCAATACTAAATTTGCCGCATCAACATGTGTTATGAAAGGAAACTTGCTGAAATCGTCATAGTACTGCTGGAGGGCCGTATCGAGCACTTCGAACATGCTGCGGGTCAGATCGACAGCGGCGCGTTCCTGCAGCGATTTGCCTGCGGTAACCACGACACTGATCAGGATGAGGATGATGGCCAAGACGACCATGATCTCCATCAATGTCATGCCGGAGCGGCCAGATCGGATTGTTCCCGCGCGCGATTTCACTTTCGGCTCCATTCGACAAACGTTATTACTCGGTCACGCCTTTTTCAAAATTGAAAATGTCATCGGCGGTGCCGTAGATGCCGTCCTTGCCGGCGGAGATCATGATGTAGCTGTCGGCACGGTACGGTCTTCTCAAACCGGTTGCACCGCCTGTGGCCTCTTGTACCTGCGTATTGAGGATCATGTCCTCGAATTTCAGATAATTAACTTTTCCGATGCCGTTTTCGAATTCGTGCGGCTGGGACTGGGCCTCGGCGGTACCCAGGTTAATCAGGGCGATGTTATCATCGTAATCATAGACATCGTCGCGATTTCGCTTCGTGTCGCCATAATCCTGGAACTGAAAGGCAGTGCGAGCCCTGTAATACAGGATTGGCATGCCGGTCTTTACGGCAGAGACGCGCTTCTTGGCAAAAACATCGCAGAGCACGAAATTATTCGGGTTGAAATCGAGAAGATTGGTCGCGCCATAGACATCCTGCATCCGGAAGGCGTTGGCATTTTCCAGATCGATCATCGGGCCCTTGCGGGCCTTGACATTGGCCACATTGTCGGCCTCCTCGTAAGAGCCGGGGATCTGAAGACCATCGACCGTATCGTAAACCCAGACGTCCGCGCCCACGGCGGCAAAGAAGTTCTCGCCATCCGAACGGAAGCCGGACTTGGGATGGAATCCCAGCAGATCCCAGCCGACCAGGGCCTCGGCTAATTTCTCAGAGCCGCAGTAGTTGTTGTCCGTATCTATCCTGGGCACCTCCAGCGCGTTCTCGAAGGAATCCGGGTAGGCGCCGAACTCGCTCTTGAACATCTCCAGGCCGACGTCGATGGCATGAAACTGCGCCTTCTGCTGGATCTCTTTGGCGTGATCCTTGACCAGGTTCAGCGCGGGAACCAGCAAACCGATCAGCACGGCGATGACGGCCATCACCGTCAATAACTCAATGATCGTAAACCCTCGTGTCGTGTTCGTTTTCATCATTTGTCCTTTCGATAATCAATTATTGCTTTGTTCTCACCCATTATTTTTACGCACAACTGCTGCATCATCCCTTTTATAATTTCTTACATGAGCACCTGGATCATTTTGACCATCGGCATAAACATGGCCAGCACGATCACTCCCACGATACCGCCCAGCACGAGAATCATGATCGGTTCCAACAGGCTCATCAGAGAGCCGACCAGCACGTCAGATTCTTCATCATAGTTATCCGCGATCTTCATCAGCATCTTGTCCAGGTCGCCCGTTTCCTCGCCGACATCGACCATGTTGACCACGATCGAGTCCACTGTCTTGGATTGGCGCAGTGGATTGGCGAACGTGTCGCCCTGGCGAATCGAGGCCTGGACCTTGCCCAGCATGGAGCCGTAAATCTCGTTTTCGGCCGTTTCGCGCGTGATGTTCAGGGCCTCCAGGATTGGCACGCCGGCGCTGATCAGGGTCGCCAGCGTACGCGTCCAGCGGGCCACAGTCGTTTTATAAACAAGCTTTTTAATGACCGGCAAATGCAGTTTGATCCAGTCTAATACATACCTGCCCCGGCGAAACTGCTTGGTCAGCCTTATTAAAAACATCAGAATGAATGGAACGGCAATGATCATTGCGGCGTTGAGTCCCTTGCGGCCGGTCAGGAACTTGCTGATGTTGAGCAATCCCTGCGTCAGGGCCGGCAGGCCGGCCTTGCCGTCGCTCATATCCGACAGTACTTCCGAGAACGTCGGGACGATAAAAATCATCAGGCCCATCACGATAAAGAACGCGGCCGTCACGACAACGACGGGGTAAACCATGGCGCCTTTGATCTTGGATTTGAGGCGCTCGGATTTTTCCATGAAGTCGGCCACGCGGTCAAGGATGACATCCAACACGCCGCCAACCTCGCCGGCGGCAATCATGTTGACAAACAGGCGATTAAAGCAGCGGGGATACCGCCCCATGGCTTCGGAAAGCGTGGAGCCGCTCTCAATATCGTCGGCAACGTAGCCGATCACGCGTTTGAACGTGCCGGGCTTTTGCTGTTCCTCCAGGATCCTCAGCGAACGCAGGATCGCCAGGCCGGCGTCCTGCAGCGTTGACATCTGGCGGGCAAACTGGGTCACTACCTTGAGTTTGACCTTGCCGTTGGCGCCTCGCCGTTTCGGCGCGGCGGCTTCCTTTTCGACTTTTACCTTCTTGGCCGCGTTTTGCGCCCGCACCTTGGTGGGAAACAGCCCTTTGTTGCGGATCTTGCTGATCGCCTCTTTGCTGCTGAGCGCCTCGATCTGGCCCTTGGATTCATTTCCCTTTGCATCCAGCGCTATGTATTGGAAAACCGGCATTGCTGATCTCTCCAAATATGGCCTTTATTCATTAGTCTTCCTGGGCGGCGATCGTCTCGCGAGCCACCTCGTCGATGGTCGTCACGCCATCGTAGATGGTCGCCAGCCCGTTCTCACGAAGCGTTTTCATGCCCGCCCTTCTGGCGGCTTCCCGGAGCACTGCGGTGGAAGCGCTATTCATGACAAGGTCGCGGATTTCATCATTGAAGACCATGATCTCATAGATGCCCGTTCGGCCGCGATAGCCCGTGTTATTGCATTGATCGCATCCCTTGCCGTAATAAAACTTCTTATCCCCCACCTGTTCCGGGGTCAATTCCAGTTCCATCAGCATTTCTTCTGTGGGACGGTACTCGGTCTTGCAATGCGTGCAGATCCTGCGGACCAGGCGCTGGGCAACGATGCCTTCGAGCGTAGCCGTCACCAGGAACGGCTCCAAACCAAGGTCCAGCAAACGCGCGATTGTACTGGGCGCATCGTTGGTGTGCAGTGTGGTAAACACCAAGTGGCCGGTCAAGGACGCCTGGATCGCGATTTGAGCCGTCTCAAGGTCGCGGATTTCACCGACCATCACGATGTCCGGGTCCTGACGCAAGATGGACCGCAGGCAGCGGGCGAATGTCAAACCGATCTCCGGACGGATCTGCACCTGGATCAATCCATCAATATCATACTCCACCGGGTTTTCGGTCGTAATAATCTTGGTCGTGATATCGTTTAGATTCTTCAAGGCGGAATAGAGCGTGGTGGTTTTACCGGAACCGGTGGGCCCCGTAACGATGATGATCCCGTTGGGCTTCTTGATCAACTGATCGACGGTGTTAAGATCGTACTCGCGCAAGCCGAGCATATCCAGCTGCAGATTCACCTGCGAGCGGTCCAGGACACGAAGCACCACGCTTTCACCAAACATCGTCGGCAAGATGCTGACGCGCAGATCAACGGGGTTGCCCCCGACCACCAGCGGGATACGTCCATCCTGCGGCAGTCTGCGTTCGGCGATATCCAGGTTGGCCATAACTTTGATACGGCTGCTCAGCGCCATGGCAATGTGCTTGGGCGGCGGCACCATTTCATAAAGCACGCCGTCAATACGGTACCGCATCTTGTATTCTTCCTCGAACGGCTCAAAGTGAATGTCCGAGGCCTTGTCGCGGATCGCCTGCAGCAGCACCAAATTGAGAAGTTTCTTGACCCCCGTCGAATCGGCCATTTCCTTCAACTCGTCCAGATCAATGCTCTGATCGCGGCCGGCATATCGAGATAACGTCTTATCCCCTTCGATCTCCCCAATCAACTCATTAATGCTTTCATCTTCCTCGGCGAAGTACTTGTCCAACGCGGCCTTGATCGCCTCCTCATCGGCAACCTTTGCAACAACCTTAAACCCCATGAGCGTGCTAAGGTCATCCGTAGCACGGAAGTTGTCGGGATTATCCATGGCCACCGTGAGCTGATTTCTGGCCTTATCATACTCGACAGGAACGATCCTGTAAGTTCGGGCCATTTGTGCGGGCACCTGCTCCAACGCGGCAGGCGGTATCTCAAGGCCGTCCAGGGCAACGTATTCCATCCCCCTTTGCCCCGCCAAAGCGATTCTCAAATCCTGCGGTTTAATCAGGCCTTGCTCAATAAAGATCTGCCCCAGCTTAACCTTCCCCCCTTTCTCTTTTTGGAGATTAAGGCAGGCATGCACTTTTTCGCGAGTCAACAGGCCCATTTTAATGAGAATACGACCTAACGATCTGCCTTTCAGCTCGATAACAGGAGGTATCTTGGCCATTTATTATCTCCTACAATTTTCCACCATTCCAGCGTGGATCCACGTAAATTATAGTACGGAAAACACAAAAAAACCAAATATAAAAGCCTAGACATTTATCATATAGCACAACAGACCACTGAGAAACCCCCAAAATGAGTGCGGAAATTCGTGTTAAAATCATTTGAACGAAAAGAACCGTATATTTTGGAAAATAATTACATGGACATCTATAATATATCACGCCGCACTTACTTAGGATGTCTTTATAATCGGACCATATTCGTCTTCAAGTTTCTTACTCGCTACGCCCAGTGAACCTCCAGCCCGCTGTTCTGCCATCTTCATCATGTCACCGGGATTTCTGGCCTTATCTAAAAGCTCTTCCAGATCAATAATATCTTTATCGTAGAGTTCCCACAGGTGATCATCGAGAAGCTGCATTCCCAGCTTCTTTCCAATCTGAATACTGGATTCTATGCGATAAACCTTGTTCTCACGTATAAGGTTGGCAATAGCGGGGGTAACGACCATGAATTCATACGCTGCCACTCGGCCTCTTCCGGTCTTTCTGGGACAAAGTGTCTGACTTAATACCGCAATCATGTTGGTACTGAGCTGGACTCGAATCTGCTCCTGCTGGCTGACCGGAAACGCGTCAATAATACGGTTGATGGTCCCCTGACAGCCCGTGGTGTGCAGGGTGCCGAACACAAGGTGGCCGGTTTCGGCGGCACTGACGGCCGCTTCTATCGTCTCCAGGTCTCGCAGTTCGCCGACAAGAATCACGTCAGGATCCTGACGCAGGGAACGCCGCAGCGCCTCAGCAAATGACGTCACGTCCAGGCCGACTTCGCGCTGGTTAATGATCGACTTCTTGTGCGTATGATAGTATTCTATGGGCTCTTCAACTGTAATGATATGCCGGTCGAGCGTCTCATTGATATAGTTAATCATGCTGGCCAAGGTTGTGGTCTTACCCGACCCTGTAGGACCTGTCACCAGAAACAAGCCCCTCGGACGTCGGCACAACGCCGCACAAACCTTGGGAAGCCCAATGGTTTCAAAGCTGAGCAGGGTCGACGGAATCAGACGCAGAACCATGGAAATATTGCCTTTTTGTCGGAAAATCGCCGTTCGGAAACGCCCCGCATCGCCAAATGCGAAGCCGTAGTCGGTGCTTCCGGTTTCCTGCAGTTCCTGCTGATTGCGTTCCGGCGTAATGCTTTTCATCAAGGCCGTCGTATCATCCGGCTCAAGAACCTTGGTGTCCAGCGATCTTAAATGGCCCGAGATACGCAAAACAGGCGGACGGCCAACGGCCAAATGCAGGTCGGAGCCCCCCATTTTAATACATGCTTCCAACAATCGGTCAATGTGTAAACTGGCCATACTTCAACGTCCTGATAAGAATATGATATAGATAAGTACTAATCATCCACAACCAGACCCTCGGCCTGCGCGACGCGCGAGACTTCGCCGGGTGTCGTAATGCCCTTAAAGACTTTGATCCGTCCGTCTTCCAGCAGGGATTTCATCCCCGTGGCTCTTGCCGTTTTCCGCAATTCACTGGCCGGGGCCCTGGCGAAAGCCAGGTCGCGCAGTTGGTTATTCATCTCCAGCATTTCAAAAATAGCGATACGCCCTTTGAACCCGGTCCCCTGGCAGCGGCTGCAGCCGGCTCCCTTGTAGATCGGGTGTTTCTCCATTTCCGCCGGCGTAATCCGCAGCAATCGCAGAAAATGCGGATCGGGCGCGTCATCTACTGTCTTACAGTTCTGGCAGATGGTTCTTATAAGCCGCTGCGCCATGATGGCCTGAATGGAGCTGGCCGCCAGGAAGGGCTTAACCCCCATATCGATCAAACGCGTAATCGCACTGGGCGCATCGTTAGTGTGCAATGTACTGAACACCAGGTGACCTGTCAGAGCCGCCTGGATCGCGATATCGGCCACGATGCCGTCACGAATTTCACCGATGAGGATAATGTTGGGGGCCTGACGCAGCATAGATCGAAGGATGGATTCGAATGTCAATCCGATTTCCGTACGGACCTGGCATTGATTGATCCCCATGATGTTATATTCGACCGGGTCCTCGGCGGTAATGATCTTCTTGTCGGGCCGATTCAATTCCTGCAGCGCCGAATACAGCGTGGTGGTTTTGCCGGAGCCGGTCGGTCCCGTAACCAGGAATATGCCATTGGGTCTTTTGATGATCTTGACGAAACGATTATAATCTTCCTGTTCAAAGCCGATGGCTCGAATACCGATATTCACCGACTCCGGCCGCAAGATACGCAGTACGGTGCTCTCGCCGTGATATCCCGGCAAAGCAGAGACACGGAAATCGATGTCCTGCTTGTCAATTTCACGTTTGATACGGCCGTCCTGGGGGAGCCGCCGTTCGCCGATATCCATTCCGGACAAAATCTTGAGACGCGCCAGTAACGGCGCCTGCATGTTCTTGGGGATGTTATCGCGCTCGACGCAAACACCATCAATACGATACCGCACCCGCACGCGGTCAGCCATGGGTTCGACGTGAATATCGCTTGCCCGCATTCGAACCGCTTCATCGATAATCAAATTAGCAAGCCTGACGATAGGCCCTTCATCTTCCTCACTGTCGGTGGCTTGAGCTTTCCGCACCTCCGCTTCAATCGAATGGCCGGCGGCATAGAGTTCCGCGGCAGTGGCATCGATACTGCTGCGAACCTGATCCATCTTCTGCGAAATGTGCGTCTCGATCTTGGCTGGACTGGCCAGGCAGCAGCGAAGTTCCGTGTTCAATCTAAACCGTAAAAGGTCCAATAGATCGAGGTCCATTGGGTCCTTTATTATCACTTTTAATTCGCCATTATCGTGACCAAGCGGCAATATGCGATGCTTTTTTATTAGTTCTTCAGGGATGAGCTTGGAAGCGTTCTGCGGAATTTCTACCTTGTCGAGATCGACAAACTCCAATCCAAACTGGTGCGCCAGACATTCGTACACCTGATCCTCATTCGCCAGTCCCATCTCCACCAGCACCTCGCCAAGCCTTTTATTGGCGGATTTACCTTTCTTGATGGCATTGATCAGGTTTTCTTTGGAGACATAACCCTTCTTATAAAGGATTTCGCCTAGATGCCTGCGAGTTTTCGACATAGGTTCTCACTTCAAGACGGCAATATGATACTTGGAACTTACGAACATGTTATTTTAGCATGAATGCAGGGCCGCGTCAAATCCGCAATTGCATTCTGGCCAAATTTAAGGCCGTTAACGCCGCCCGCTGCCTGATGCCCGTTCGATTTGCAACAGGAAACCGATATTCATGGACGCTGCATCGTCCGTCGTAAAACACCGAGATATAGACCAGGCCGACCGGTTTTTGGTCAGTCGCCCCGCCGGGACCGGCAATCCCGGTAACACCCAGGACGACATTGGCTCCGCTTTTTTGGGCAGCGCCAAGGGCCATCGCCCTTGCCGTTTGCTCGCTGACGGCTCCATACTCTGAAAGCGTCTGTTCCGGCACGCCTAACTGCACAATCTTCGAACTGTTGCTGTACGTGATCCAGCCGCAAAGCAAGTAGTCGCTTGATCCGGGACAATCCGTCAGCATTTTACAGAGAAGCCCTCCCGTACACGATTCAGCGACGGCAATTTTTTTTCGCCGCTGACGCAGCAAGCCGCCAACGACTGAGGCCAATGTTTCCTCTTCGTACCCGTAGATATAATCGCCCAGCAGTTCCCTCAAGAGCACCTTGTCTTTTTCGATCAGAGCCGCCGCGTCTGCCTGGTCGCGAGCCATTGCGGAGATATGCAGAATAACCTCGCCGGCACCGCATGTCGTGTTGATGAGCGGGTTTCTTCCCCTTTGCATCAAGTTGCCCAAACGCTGCGCCAGGTCGGATTCTCCCAATCCAAAACATCGCACTTTGGCGTTTTGCACAATTGAATCGGCCTGGCTGGTCTGGATCCTCGGAAGGACCTGCGTTTCAAACATGTACATCATTTCGGCAGGAACACCGGGCAGGACGGCAACGCGAAGATCCTGCGTTTGTCTCCAGAACCCCGCGGCCGTTCCCCTCGGATTTTCCAGGATTTCGCAGCCTTTGGGGATCCAGGCCTGCACGCGGTTCTTTTCGGCCATTGGACGGCCCATCCGCGCAAAGAACGTATGAAACTGGTCAAGCAATTCCTGTTTGAATTCCAATGGCACATTGAGGAAATCCGCAACAGCCGGCCGCGTAATATCATCATCCGTAGGCCCCATTCCACCGGTTACAAGGATAATCTGTCCATGCTGTTCAGCTTGTTTTAAGGACTGGACGATCCGCTGGTGATCGTCCGGCACGAGCCAGACGCCTTTGACGGGGATTCCTATTCCCAGAAGCTGCTCGCACAGCCAGCGGCTGTTCGTGTCAGCGGTATAACCGCTGAGCAGTTCATTGCCGATGCAGACAATACAGGCGTTCATGCGTTCACCCGAATGAGCGCCTTGATCACACCGTCGCGATACCCCGCAACCAGATCAAACGCTTCCCTGGTCGCCGCAAAACTAAACGTATGGGTAATCATGTCATCGAGATCGACGCGATGCTGTGCGATCAGGTCCATCGCTTTGCGGGTGCAATGGTTCTGGCGCCGGACATTGATCAGCGTGATCTCTTTGCGCCGGATCAGGTCAGGGTTAAACGAGATTCGCTCCTCTCGCGGGATCCCGATGATCATCAGTTTGCCGCCCGGTTTTAAGACTTCGATGGCTTGGTCAAGCGTTTCCTGCTGACCGGCGCATTCGAAGGCGATATCGAAGCCGTCAGCCTGTCTTTGTCTCATTTGCGCCACGACATCTTCGTTCTCGGGGTTGGCAGCCCAATCCGCGCCGGCCCTTGCTGCCGCAGCGAGCCGCGCGTCAATTTTTTCCGTCACGAAGATCCCACCCGCCTGCTCGGCACGCGCGGCGGCCAGACAGCTAAGCCCGATGGGGCCTGCCCCCAGGATCGCGGCTGATTGGCCTTGCTGAAGACCGGAGCGCTCCACGGCATAAACGCCGATCGCAAACGGTTCGCAAAGGACCGCTTGCTGCAAAGTGATCTGACCATAGGTCGGAAAACAGCATGCCGCCGGAACCACCATGAATTCACTTAAACAGCCCTCCACCTGACCGGGACACCCAAGAAAACGAAGATGCCGACAGGTATGCGGCCGCCCGGCCCGACACTGATCGCATTGAGAACAAGAGATCGCCGGTTCAACGGCGACCTGATCGCCCTTCTGGAGACCGCTGACCTCATGGCCGAAGTCGATAACGGTCGCCGAGCATTCATGCCCGACGATGAACGGGTACTTGACAACCTGGCTGCCGATGCGACCCGTTTCATAGTAGTGCATGTCGGAACCGCAGACGCCAATCCACTCCAGGCGGAGCAAGACGTCTGTCGGCTCTTTGATTCGCGCGGTCGCTACTTCGCAGAGCTGCATTTGGCGAATGCCGGTCAACAGTTGAGCTTTCATTTAAATAATCTCTCCTGAAAATTAAACCCGCGGGCCAACTCACAGTGATTTCTCTCCATCCGCTGTCAGCCCAGCAGGGATAAGTGCCCATTCTAACCCAGTTTGACGTGATTACAATTACTTGTTTTTACGAACTGATAAAAGATATTTTATCGCTCTTTATATGCGTACGGAGCACTATACGGTCCGATAAACATCCTAAATAACTACGATAACCGCTGGGTCGGGTGCGGATCTCTGCCAACTCGCAAAAAGTGTACATTTTTCTTGAAAATTCCTTGAAAAAAAGCTATAATCACCCAATTATTAGGCAATCCTGAAGGTATGTCGGCCCTTTAGCGCTGCACCTGTGAGACCACCTTGGGACAAGAGCGTAAGACACAGAAGAAAGAATGGATCGCTATTAACTTAATGGATTAAACAATCCAGGGAGGTAAAAATGACTGTTGAATATGTCATGGAGAGAACAATCGCTGTCTTGCTGATCTGCTTGGTTGGGGTTTCGGCTCTTACGATGGGAGCGGCTCTTCCTACAAACAAGACTCCCGCGCAGCAGATACTCGAGGAAAAGCAGGCCAGTGAGCAAACTGCCGACGAGCGATCCAAGTCTGCCGGCCAGACTCAGCAGGCCGTTATCGAAGACACCACGCCCCGATTTTCCATTCAGTCGATCGAGTTGAGCGGCAACATGCTGATCTCGACCGACGTGCTGCTGTCGAATATTCCTGATCTTTACAACGCGCAAAACCTTGCCGCCGGCGAAACCGGAGCCGTGTATGACTTCCGCGGGATCCGATCGATCATCGAGACAGGACAACGGCAGCAGGTCAGCGCCCGTACGATCCAAGGCTTCACACAGTATCTTCTTTGGAAATATCAGAAACAGGGGTATGCAGGCATTTATGTTTATGTCCCCGCGGAGGCCTTTGTTGCCGGTCAGGATCTTTCACAGGGCAGACTGCCCATCCACATTACAGAGGCCGGCATCGCCAGCGTCGTGGGCCAGTATTACACTGTCAATAATGACCCCGTAGAGAGAGGCTTTTTGCGGAATTCGGCTCTTCTGAACTGGTCCCCTGTCAAAGAGGGAGAACCGGTCAACCGCAAGAAGCTGGACGATTATCTGAATTTGATGAACCTGAATCCCGACCGTTATGTCTCTGCCGCGGTATCCCGCGGAGAAGAACCTAACAGTCTGCAAATTCGCTATAATGTCTATGAAGCCTGCCCCTGGCACTACTTCGTACAGGTGGATAATTCAGGAACCGAAGATATCGAATGGACACCCCGGTTTGGGATCATTAATACCAACCTGCTTGGCTACGATGATAAATTAACGGCCGTTTACCAGGCCGTTCCTGATTCGACGTGGAATGAGGAATATGCCGTGTTCGGCAGCTATGATTTCCCCATCATGGGTCCACGCCTCCGTTTGAACCTGTTTGCCGGGTATAACGAGTTTGATATCGGAGATTCGCCTCTGGTCAATTTCCTGGGGCGCGGTATGTTTGCAGGCGGCACGCTCCGCTTCAATCTGCACCAGTATGAAGACTGGTTCTTTGATATCACCGGCTCGCTGAGTTACGAAGAGAGCAAGATTTCCACATTGTTCGAAGATTTCTTTAATATCGACACCAATCTTCACATGTTCATGGGCGGGTATGGACTTGAGGTTTATCGCACGCTCGACATGAAGGAAACAGCGTTTTCGGTCAATTACCTGACGCTCCTGGACGGTTCCGACGAGGCGAACTTTACCGCTTCGCGCGGCGCCGACGACGACTTTTCGCTTTATACGACGCGGGCGCGGCATAGCCAGTATCTTGACGCCAGCAAGGTCCATCGCGTTTCGGGAGCCGTGACCTGGATCACGACCAATGACCGGCTGGTGCCTGCCAAGATGACCACGTTCGGCGGCATGTACACGGTGCGCGGCTACGACGAATCCGAGATCATTGCTGACGAAGGGTTCCTGGCGTCTCTGCAGTATGAATACGACCTGGTTCGCAGCGGACAAGTAGCATTGTTTGGAAAGGAAACGGATGAAGATACGCGAAAGCCGTTCCTGCGAAAGCTTGCCCCGCTGGCATTCATTGATTACGGCCTAGCCCAGATCGAAAGTCCCACCGCCGACGAAACACGGGACCGGGAACTGGCTTCGGTGGGCGGCGGCATCATCACGGAACTGGGCAATAACTTCATGGGCACGGTCTATTACGGCTACCCCCTGATCGAAACCGAAGACACGCGAGAGGGGAAGGGTCGGTTAAACGTCGGATTTCTCTTGAGGTGGTAACCTCAAGGATCGAAGCAGTATAACAATTTAACGAGGGGAATACTATGAAAACTCCAAGCTTTTCTTATGCGCGCCTTGCGCACAAATCCGTCGCCTGTCTCCTGGCGTTCTGCATGGTCAATTTGCCGGTGTGGGCGTTAAACGCCGGCGATGCCGCTGTATCGGCCGGAACAGCCAACATCACAGCCCCGGCCGCGAACACCGTCTCGGTTGAGCTGATCACCAACCGCGCGGTCCTGGACTGGACGCAGATGAACGCGACCAACAGTGAAACCCTGAACTTTAGCCGCGCCGGCGGCTTTGCCGTGCTCAACCGTGTGGCCTCCGCTGTTGATTTTAACGGCACCCTGAACGGCCAGGGCGGGCGCGTTTATATCCTCAGCCCCAGTATTATCCTGGGCCCCGATGCCCGGATCAAGGCCGATACGTTCACTGCGGCGGCCATGAACATGACCAATCAGAATTTCATGGACGGCATCGATAAGTTCGAGCCGTTCGCCGGAGGCAGCGGCAGTGTCACCAATTACGCCAACATCACAGGCGGCCCGGACGGCGTGACCCAGCAGGTCAATCTTTTGGGCAAGACCATCGTTAATGAAGGAGTCATCTCACTTCCTTCCGGCGGCATAGCCGTAATGGCAGCAGGTGAGAAGATCTACCTGGGCGAGCCCGGCGGCAAAGTGATCGTTGAAATGACCGGGGTCAAAGACGGCCAGGTTGTCAATAACGGCACTATCAATGCGCCCAACGGCAAGATCATCCTTGCCGCGGGCGATATCTACTCGATCCCGCTGCATCCTCAATACCAGGTGGGCGAAATCCCGGATGGAGAGCTTGATTACTCCGTGCCGGCCGATAAGGCGGTCATTGATGCACAGCCGATCATCGCCGAATCCGGCGATGGCGCGGTTGTTCAGTCCGGCACGATCCATGCGGACGGCGGAGAAGTTATCCTTACTGCCGGAGATGATGTTCTGGTTGAAAGCGGCAGTGAGACATCGGCCAGAGATGGGAAGTTTACCGCGTATGCAAATGATTTCGGCAACTTTGATTCACAGACCATATTTGAAGATGGTGCCGCTGTTTATGTTGATGGCGGTAAAGCGCAGTTCTATGGCAACCATCTGCTCTATGCGGGAGATACGATCACCCAGCCAGGCGCCAAGCTTTTTATCGGCTCGGAAGAGCTGACAATTGCGGACGTCATGCTCGGCGGTGTTCCGGCATTGGATACGGTTTATGAAGAAATGGTTGAATACTATTCCAAGCAAGGTGTAGATCTGGATCTGGCTGGAGACATCCAGCTTACGGTGAAATACATGGCCGATGGCCAGATTTCCGGCGGCAGCGGCGACATCTATCTGCGAAATATCTTCGAAGACGGAGGCATATACTTTGAGCGGCAGTACGAAGACGCCGCAACACCGAGCGGACCGCGCACCGCGATTCACACTACGGCTCATTACGTGTCGTCAACCGAGTACAGGGATGGCGGGAGTATTTATATGGATTCCGGCGCAAGCGGAATCGTTGCCGGCAATCTAATCACGGACACAATCAGCCCCGATAAAGTCAGCCAGCCCGGCGAGATTATGCTGAGATCGAGTAACGGCGGCGACATCGAAGTTGACATGATGAAGGCGAATGGCGCCTATGATACGCAAGTCAGCGCCATCTCAAGCGGCGATCTAATTGTTCATGGCGATGCCATATCCGAGAATAAGCAAGTTGATAACGTACAGCAGATTGTCTCAAGAGCTATCTTGTGCCTGGTTGCAGAAGGTGACGTGATTCTCGAAGGACAGAACTATAAGGTCACAAGCCACGGCAAACAAGAAACAACCGCCGATATCCGCATCTCAGCAGGCGATGACGTTTACGTCGGTTCCGCGGCAATCAGCGCTGAGGCCAAGACTTCAGAGGCAAAAAGTGTGACAAAGTCAACGGCCCTGGTCGTTGTCCGTGCAGGCACCGCGCAAGATGATCCGGGAGAGATCATTATCAACGGTGTGACTTATACGGCCGGCCAGTCGTTCCTGCCCGATGGCAGGCTTTATGCCAAGGCCTGGCCAGGCCCGTTTGCAATCGATTCGAGCGAAACGCCTGCGTCAACAAGCGGAAGCGAAACCACATGGCAGCAGAGCGGGACTCCGGCGGAGAAGTTCTTTGTCAGAATCGATGTTGACAATAATGCCGCGGCGCCCTGTTCCGATTGCCCTGTACCGCCGGGTCTGCCGCCCGTGCCGCATATTTTCTGGCTGGTCAACGACGAATTTGAAACGAGTTGGCGGTCGGGTAACGTCAGCGGCTTCGATCCTGAGACCCTTGATGTCCTCTTGAATGATGGTTTGACCTCTGATCCTACGGTTACATTGATTACAGATGTCAGTTTCGAAACGGCAAAAGGCGGCATGCTGACGCTGGTACAAATCGAAGATCCTGACACTCATCAGTTGTATTGGGCATTCGATTATACGCCTCCGACCGACCAGCCTTTTGTCTGGGACGGCACCAGTGACTATGCGACCTTCACGGATACATTTGAGTACCAGGCTCAGAAGGAAATCAAGGGCAGCATGGTTCTTTCAAAGAATAAAGCCACTGTTGAGATTGCAGTGACCAATTTCCTGCCCATATTGGCGGACAGCAGCGATACGATCCATATGTCAACCGCAGGCAACCCGACCTCGTTGGGATTTGACCTGAGCAATCTCGTGGTGGACTCGGACGGTACGCCGGGAACGATCAATTACGGCGTTGTTGAAGGATTGATCCCTGTGGCCAACGGTTCGCTCGCGACAGATTCAAGCGTTGTTCCTGACACGCTGGCGATCAGCGGCGATGTGATCACATACAGCCCTCTTGACGGTTACGTCAGTCCGACCGACAGCCCGACGACATTCGGGTACAGCGTGGTGGACAGCAGTATCCTCAGCGCGCCTGAGACGCCCCTTGAGCAAACCGCGGATCTGCGGGTGACCGTTACCAATGCCCTGCCGGGCGGCGATGTCGTGCTTGAAGACGCTCACATGAATGCCGTCGGAGAAACGGTCGGCGTTGTAAGCGGCAGCCTGACCGATCCGGACGGAGACGCGATTCTCGAAGAAGTGATCACCCCGGCGACCGATGACTATAACAAATCCTACGGCGGAACGCTGGTGGATAATGGCGACGATACCTTCACTTACACGGCCGATTCACGGCTGCCCGGTTACACAGGCGAAGATGACTTCGATGCCAGCCTGTGGGACGGACAGATGAATTACTACATCGACGGCAGCAGTGAAAAGGTGTACGGAACCGGCAACATCGATTTGAATATCACGAACGATCTGCCCGGCGGCGATGTATGGCTGGGTACGACAAACATGGATAGCGGCATCACCAACGGCAGCATCGTCAGCGGCAGCTTTACCAACGGCGATGGCATTCTGTCGGTTGAAGTGACCGGTCGCTCCAGCGAGGATTACAACCACTCCTATGGCGGAGACCTTGTGGCCAACAGTGACGGGACGTACGATTATACGCCCGACGCGCTTCTGCCTGGTTATACCGGTGACAAGGTCGATAATTTCGATGATGCCGGGTATGTCATATCTCAGAACGCGGATGATCGCTTCGATGTACGCTTGTGGAACGGCGAGTATGATTACTCCGATTTCAACTTTGAAGAAACAGGCGGCAAGGGCGAAAACAATCTGGCAAAAGTTTACGGCCAGGGGACTGTGTCGGTCGATATCACCAACACACCGCCGACGGTCACGGACAGCCAGGCGATCGCTCACATGAATACGGTTATCCAGGGGCAGCTTGGGGCTTCCGACACAACCGACGCGATCACCATTGTGCCGGGCAGTCCTGTGAGCGAATTCGGAATTGGCGTCACGCTGACCACGAATCCCGACGGCACGATTTCATACACGTATACGCCTGCGGACGGGTACGTCGGCGCCGACAGCTTTGACTTCAGCGCCACCGATGGCGAGCGGAACTATGTCTTCTCTTCCGAGGGTGCCATTGTCAGCGACGAACTCGTAACAGTAAGCGGCAAGGTGTCGCTTGAATTGACCAACATCAAACCGACGGCTCAGGGCGACCTGGGCGAGGTCACCACGCCGGACCCGATCCCGCAAAATGGCATCACATCGCCGGTACAGGTGACTGACACGTTCGACCCGCAGCAGACGACGCCTGATACGCTGAGCATCGTGCCGGGCACCTACACCGGCAACCAAGGCGGCACGCTGCTCTTCGACGGCGCGGCTTGGACCTATACTCCGGCTGAAGGATTCACGGGCCAAGAGACGTTCACGGTCAATGTCTGGGACGGACAGAATGTGTACGAACAAGGCCAGAAGGTCGCTTCCGATTACGGGACAGGCACCGTCCTGGTCAGCGTTACGTCCGAGACGCCGGAAGTGCCGGTTCCGCCGCTGCCCGTGCTGCGTTTGCCGCAACTGAAGGGCTGCCCTGCCTTGATGGATGCCGCGGCTTCCGAACTGGCCATCAACTCCGATGAATTGCAGCTATTGCTTAGTAACTCGCTGGCTGAAAACCCGAATATGCAGCCGTGCGACGCCTGCGAACAGCTTGTGGATGCGTCCGCGATCCTGAAGGATCCGGATGGGCAGAGAATGGCCGCGCTGGCTCAGATCTTTAATACGCTGGCGCCGGCTGACGCGCCGCTCACGCCTGAAGTTCAGGCGTCCGTCGCCACTGCTTTTGCAGACGTGACAAACCAGGATGCGCAGTACGCGCTGGCCAGTGATTACGTTGACGCGTTTGCCAAGTACATAGCAGTCGTTCAACGCGATCTGAAGATGCCGGTGGGCGACCCCGTGGCGCTGGTGCTGCAGAAGTATGGAACCGCGATCAGTGAAAGCACTAACCCGAATATCGCGGCCTATATCACTGCACAGATGACCGCAAACGGATCGCTGTAATTGATTGAATTGAATTGAATCAAAAAAAAAGGGCCCTTTCAGGGCCCTTTTTTTATATTTAAGCGGATGGATGGATCACAGGTTGGCCAGAGCGAACAGACCGCCGGCACGGATCTTATTCACTTTGTCATAGATGCGTGCCATGGTTATCACGTTGCGGCTTTCAGCCGCCGAGGCAGTGGACTTTGCAAGATAGTACTCACACTGCTCGGTTTTACCTTGGACCTGGCAAAGATAGGCCTTGGTCAGCCAATTATCCACCAGGGTCAAATCGTAACGGCCAAAAATCCTGGTCTTGACGGTCAGGGCGCTCGAGAGAAGCTCATCCGCTGTTGCGTATTCATGCCGCGCCATCAGCAGCTTTGCATAATTCTCTTTTAGATTAGCCGTCACCAGGTGGTTTGTTCCATACGTGCTTTCCATAAGGTCCAGCGCAAGGACGTAATTACTTTGTGCCTTATCCAATTCGCCTTTGGCAAATTGCAGGTGCGCTGTTTCGGCTACGAAAGGAGCCATTTCCTTGCTTTGCAGATCGCAATTCTTCAGCATGATCTGAACCGCCTCGCTTAAAACCGTTTCCGCCTTTTCAAGGTCCCCCTGACGGCGGCAAACGTCGCTGAGCATTCGCAAGGTGTGCGCCACATAAGGATGCTCTGCAAATAAAGCCTGTTTCTGCAGTTCAATGCCCTTCTCAAATTTGACCTGGGCCTCTTTTAACTGGCCTTCGTAACTATACACAGTTCCAAGATCGATCATGCACAGGGCCAATTCGCCGGTTTCGGCATGTTGCTCTTGTGCTTGCTGCAGGGCTTTTTGTGCCGCCGCAGCAGCTTTGTCATATTTTCCAAACGATAGGTAGGCCCTGGCCATGGACCGAAGGCTCTTGGTCGAAATGAGCTGGCTATTCTGGGCACACAAAGGTGTACTTAGCAGTACCCATAATATAGCTAAGATTAGCCCGAAAACAGATTTCTTACGTGTTTTTGCCATTTTCTGCCTCTCTCGCACGTTGCTTTCCCGTTAAAGTATAAACAATGTTGGGTCCAAGAGCGTTCCTTAGCCGCAAAAACCACTAATTTGCTTTCGATTTGCATCAAACTATGCTGACAAATCGTCTTATTTGGTCTATGACGACCAGAAGCCCGCCGGTCTTAAGGAAAACTTACAAAAGGATTGAAAAAAATGCTGGAAATTGCAGGATTTATGACTAAAATCCCTTAGCATGAAATTTATTCTGATAGACAAAGTAACCGCACTGGATCCCGGTAAACAGTTATCGGCCGTCAAGAGTGTATCGCTTGCCGAGGAGTATCTGGGGGATCATTTCCCAGTTTTCCCGGTTATGCCGGGTGTTTTGCTGCTTGAGGGATTAGTGGAGTCGGCCAGTTGGCTTGTGCGTCAATTCCAGGGTTTTTCCAATAGCATGGTGCTGCTGGAAAACGCCACGAATGTGAAGTACAAGAGCTTTGCCGCGCCCGGGATGCAAATCCAATATACGGTCACGGCAACGGCAATCGAGGAAAACGCCAGCAGCTTCAAAGGGGTTGGCTTTTGCGGCGATGAAGCGATCGTTGAAGCCAAATTGACGTTACGGCACTTCAATTTGGCCTCAGAAAATCCTAAAATGGCGCACGTGGACGGCACCGTTATCGAGAATATGAAACAGCGATGGAAGCTGTTATACGCCGGAAATGAATAGATATTATATTGGAAAGTAATGGAGGCTGAATTCTTATGGCTATGAGCCGAGATGAGATTTTTGAAAAAGTACAGGAAGTACTTACGGATGCGCTGGGCCTGGATGACGATGAGGTCAAAGACGAGTCAACGCTTATGGGCGACCTTGGAGCCGAAAGCATCGATTTTCTTGACATTATTTTCCGGCTCGAGAAGGCCTTTGATATCAAGGTGCCTCGCGAGGAACTGTTTCCCGCCGAGGCTATCTTGAACAACCCCGAGTTCGTCAGCGGCGGCAAGTTAACGGCTGCGGGGCTGAACGAATTACGCAGCCGAATGCCGCACACGGACCTGGCTTCTTTTGAAAAAGATCCGGATGTCAATAAGATCGCCGATCTGTTCACGGTCAACGCCATTGTGAATTTCGTCAGCAAAAAAGTAAATGGTTGATCTTTAGAAACGGTAATAAGAATCGGCAGGGTTCGTTCGAACGATCCTGCCGATTGTTTCATTGGGTGTATCATGCGGTGGATATGGATCGATAAATTTTTGGAATTCGAGAGCGGCAAGAAAGCCGTGGCCTTGAAGAACGTCACGCTGGCCGAAGAACATCTGCACGACCATTTTCCGGGATTTCCGGTCATGCCCGAGTGCCTGATGATCGAAGCGATGGCGCAGACGGGCGGGATCCTGGTCGGCGAGGCGCGTCGATTCCGCGAAAAGGTGATCCTGGCCAAGATCAAGAAGGCGGTATTTCATAAGTATGTCCGCCCCGGCGATACGATCACGCTGCACGCGGAAATCGAATCCATTTCGCCGGAAGCGGCCAGCATCAACGGAGAGATCCGGCGAGGGGAAGAACGCATCGCGCAGATCAGCATGATCTTTAGCCATATCGACAAGAATTTGGCGGGCAAAAAATTCCCCGAAGAGAATTTCGTCTTTACGGACATGTTCAATTCACTGCTGAGCGGCTTTATTTCTTCGACGGAGCCGGCGGCATGAGCAAGCGACGCGTGGTCATCACGGGGGTTGGCGCCGTCACGCCGCTGGGACTTACAAGCCAGGATTTCTGGCACGGTCTGCTGGAGGGGCGTTGCGGGATCTCCCCGATCAGGGCGTTCGATCCGGCGCGCTATCCGTGTCAGCTTGCCGGCCAGGCGCCGGAGTACAAGATCAAAGATTACGTGCCGAAATTCTACCGCAAAGCAACCAAGCTGATGAGCCGGGATATTGAACTTTCCATTATTGCGGCCAATGAAGCGATTCGAAACAGCGGGCTTATTACCAAGGCGGCCGAAACAGGGTCCGTAACCGTCCTGCCGCAAAGAACGGCAATCAGTATCGGGGCCGGCCTGATCAGTTGTGACATGCTCGAAATCGCGCCCTGTGTTGCCATGTCTTCAAACGACGGCCGCTTCGACTTGCACAAATGGGGCAGCGAAGGCATGCAGGCATTGACGCCGCTTTGGCTGCTGAAGTATCTGCCGAATATGCTGCCGTGCCATATTGGGATCATCCACGACATCCAGGGGCCCAGCAATACCATTACCTGCGGTGAAGCGGCAAGCCACATAGCCGTTGATGAAGCCTGCGATATGATCATTCGCGGGGATGCGGAGGCGGCACTGGCCGGCGGCTGCGAGGCCAAGGTAAATCCTATCGCCCTGTTGCGGCAATGCCTGCTCAAACGTTCTGCGTTCAACCGCAATGACGATCCGGAACATGCCTGCAGGCCGTTCGATGCCGAGGCGTCCGGCTCGATCTTCGGCGAGGCGGCAGGCGTGATCGTGTTGGAAGAACTGGCGTTTGCCAAATCAAGAAATGCCGTGATCCTGGCTGAGCTGGCCGGAGGCGGCTCCAGCAGCAGCCTGCACGCCGATGGCCGGCACCTTGAACCGGACGGCAAAGGGCTCGAGACTGCCATTCGCAGCGCCCTTGAATCCGCCGGCGTGCGGCCGCAACAGATCGATTTGATCATCCCCGCCGGAACAGGGATCCCGCAGGATGATCGTGCCGAGGCGACCGCTTTGAAGGCCGTATTCGGTTCCGCCCTGTCCAAGATCGTCGTATGGCCGATCAAGAGCATGATCAGCCATACGGGCGCTGCCGCGGGGGCTCTGGACCTGATAGCCGCCGCCCGCGCGATACACAATGCGCAGATCGGACCCAGCCGGAATTTCAACAAACCGGCCAACGGGTGCGAATTGAACATTTCAAGTTCGCCGCTGAAAAAACCATTCCATTGTGCATTGTGCTGCGGTTACACCTTTGGCGGCCAAACGGCGGCTTTGGTAATCAAGAAATACGAGGATGCGCTGCCATGAGAAAACGCGTCGTCATAACCGGGATGGGCATCGTTTGTCCGTTGGGACATGATGTCCAAAGCATGTGGGAAGGGCTGATGACGGGAAGATCCGGCGCGGGCCCAACCACGCTTTTTGACGCCTCCACGTTCCCGACTAAATTCGGGGCCGAGGTCAAGGACTATGATCTGGCCAAATTCGTAAAGCGGCTGCCGCTGCATCAATATGCCAATCGAGGTTCACGATTCGTTCTGGGTGCGTGTGTGCAGGCATGCCGACAGGCAAGCATCGATCTTGAAACAGATCAGCCGCAAGACGGCATCGATCGAACGAGACTGGGCGTATATCTGGGGGCCGGTGAAGGCTCGGTCGACAACGAAGCCTTTTTTGGCGCGATTGCCGAAGCGTGGGATGGTTCGGCCAACCGTATGGATTGGGCAAAATGGACCGAAGTTTCGCTTTCTAAAATGGTGCCGCAATTGGAGATGGAACAAGAGCCCAATCTGCCGGCAGGTCACCTGGCTCTTTTGACGGGCGCCCGCGGCGTCGTTCGAAGCTGCCTGACCGCCTGCGCCGCGAGCACGCAAGCTGTCGGCGAAGCGGCGATGCTGGTTCGAAACGGCAAAGCGGATGTGATGATCGCAGGCGGCGCTCATTCGATGATCCACCCGCTGGGTGTGACGGGCTTTAATCGTTTGACCGCCCTATCCACGCGGAACGACAGTCCGACTACCGCGTCGCGACCTTTTTCGGCCAGCCGCGATGGGTTTGTCCTCGGCGAAGGGGCGGCGATAGTGATTCTTGAGACGCTCGAATCCGCATTGAAGCGCAAGGCCCCGATCCTTGCGGAATTCATCGGCTTTGGAAGCAGCAATGATGCATTCCGTGTGACCGACATGCACGAAGAGGCCAGGGGCGCTGTACAGGCGATGCATGCGGCATTAAAAGATGCCGGCGTTAGTATCGATGAGATCGATTATATCAGCACGCACGGGACCAGTACGGCCGAGAACGATTCCATTGAGACGCTGGCGATCAAGAAGGTGTTTGGCGAACGAGCCAAACATGTACCGGTCAGCAGCCCCAAGAGCCAACTTGGCCATCTGATCGGGGCCACAGGATGCGCCGAATTGATCACCTGCATTAAGGCGATCGAAGAAAATGTGCTGCCGATGACAATGAACTTGAATGATCCCGATCCTGCCTTGGACCTGGATTATGTCCCCAACGCGCCTCGCAAGGCTAAGGTCGATGTAGTGATGAGCGAGTCATTCGGGTTCGGCGGGCAGAATAATGTTTTGATCCTGCGGCGGTTCAGAGGTTGATACAGCTAATCCAGAAGCTTTCCGTCTGAAGTATGGGTTTAGCAGGTTTCTTCTTTGTGAGAGTCTGACTATGATCGATATCAAGTTAATCCGGGAAAATCCGCAATATTACAGGGACGGCGCCAAGGCCAAGAAGATCGCGGTCGATATTGACCGTCTGCTGGAGATCGACAGTCAACTGGCTGCCGGTAAGAAGACGCTTCAGGATCTTGTGACCGAAAAGAATCGGATCGGCAAGGATATCCCAAAACTTGCCCCCGATCAGAAGAAAGAGGCTTTAGCCAAACTGTCAGGCATCAAAGAACAGGAAGCGGCCTTAAACGAGAAGCTGAAATCGCTTCAGCCCGAATTTGACACGTTGATGTGCCAGGTCCCGCAGCCGGCCTCCGGGGATGTGCCCTTTGGCGAAGATGATACGCAGAATGTTCAGCTCCGCACGTGGGGAACCGTACGCTCGTTCGATTTTGAACCGAAGGATCACGTTGAACTTGGAACCGCCCTGGACATTATTGATATTGAGCGCGGCGTTAAACTGGCCGGCACTCGCAATTATTTCCTCAAGGGCGACGGGGCCCTTCTGCACTGGGCCGTGCTGCGGTTTGCGATGGACCACATGATCGCCAAGGGCTATGTTCCAATGGCGGTGCCGCTGCTGATGCGTGATGAAGTGATGATGGGAACCGGTTATTTCCCGGGTTCCGAGGAACAAACGTATCAAATGGAACGCGACGGTCTGAATCTGGCCGGCACGGCGGAAGTACCGGTAACGGCCTATCATTCCGGCGAGCTTCTCAGCGAAGAACAATTGCCGATCAAGTCGGTCGCGATGAGTACGTGTTTTCGCCGGGAAGCGGGAGCCGCCGGAAAGGACACGCGCGGTCTCTATCGGATCCATCAATTCGACAAGATCGAGCAGGTGATTATCGGCGAAAATGATGAAGCCAAAAGCATTGCCTACCACCAGGAAATATTGAAGAATTCTGAAGAGGTGCTGCAAGCCCTTGAACTGCCCTACCGTATCGTAAACGTCTGCACGGGCGACCTGGGCCGCGGCCAGGTGCAAAAATTCGATATTGAAACCTGGATGCCTTCACGCAAGGGCTACGGCGAAACGCATTCGGCAAGCCGGTTCTACGAATTCCAGGCGCGGCGCATGAACCTTCGGTACAAAAATGCGGCCGGCAAGAACGTTTTCTGCCATACGTTGAACAACACGGTCATCGCCTCTCCGCGCATTTTGATCCCGATCCTGGAGCTTTACCAAAATGCGGACGGTTCCGTTACCATTCCGCAGGTGCTGCGTCCTTATATGTATGGAAAAACGAAGATCGAACTAAAATCCTGAGTTTGACTGAGAGGCGCCGATGTGAAGCGAAGGAGCTTCGACGAATCGGATTTAATTCGCCTGAGGTTGCAGCGGCTGGACCAGCTAACCGCGCTGCCGTCTTTCAAACAGCTTTTCACGACCGCTCCGATGCTTGGGGCCGCCGTTTCTTTTATTGCCGGCATCTGGTTTGTCGAGGTCATTCATTCGCAGGCATCGTTCTGGCCGGCGTTCGGTCTGAGCGGTTTAATTTCCGCCATCGCATTGTTCATTGCATTTCGCTTCACCGGTCGGGGAAAACTCATTGCGCTGATGATGGCCGCGTACGCCGCCTTTTTTGCCGCGGGGCTTGCACGCTATTACCGCGATCTCTATATCGGACCGGACCACATCAGCCGCTGCTTTGAGGGCGACCGTCAACTGGCAACCATCAAAGGGCATGTCATTTCGCCTGTCTCGAACGTACCTAATGACCCGGCTATTCCGTGGCTCCAGCCGCAAGGTTCATTTTATATGAGAGCTGAAGCGGTTCAGTCAGTCGGCAAGTGGGTTCCTGTGACTGGAAATTTGCGTGTGCAGGTGGACGAGCCTGTCGATCATGTTCGCGCCGGCAATGAGGTTCTCGTTTATTGCTGGCTCAGCCGCTTTCAACCCGCCCCGAACCCCGGCCAATTCGATATTCAAAAATACATGGCCCGCAAAGGCATCTATGCCGCTGCTTCCGTTGGGGTCAAGGAGGGCATTGAAGTGCTCGACGACTCGATCGCATGGATTGCCTATCTGCGGTCCGTCGTATCGCGTTTCTGCGATGAATCTCTTCTGGACGATTCCCTGCCGGACCGGGATGTTCGCAATATGTCCGCCGCCCTGCTGCTGGGCAGGCGCGAGAACCTTGATCCGGCGGTGATGGCGGCATTCCAGAAAACAAACCTGGCGCACTACATCAGCCTGTCCGGCCAAAACGTCGGGATACTGGCCGGTTCGTTATGGATCCTTCTCCGCACATTCGGCCTGCCTAAAAGGCCGCGCGCCGGCTTGTGCATTCTGCTGATTGTTCTTTACGCCCTGGCGGTGCCATCGATGCCCGCCATTAACCGCGCGGTCTTCCTGGCGTGTTTTATTTTCGCGTCCTTTCTTTTTAAACGCAAAAGCAAACCCATCAACACCCTCTGCCTTTCGGCAATCATTCTTCTTCTATTTCGTCCGAGCGAACTGTTTTCCGTTGGCTGGCAGCTTTCCTTCTTGTCTGTTTTGGGAATACTGGTTTTTTATGAACCCGCCGTTTTTTATTTGCGAGCGTTCCTTTTCTTTCCTGTGGTTTTGCTGTTTAACGGCCGCTGGATTTTCGTACAGTCCATATGGCGTGCTGTTCTTGATCTGTTAGCGGTCGGCGTTGCCGCATGGATCGCCATTGCGGGCTTGCTCTTCTACTATTTTGGGAGCATTAACCCATTGTCGCCCCTGTGGACCGTTCTGGTGTTTCCGTTTGTCCTTGGGCTGCTGTACGCCGGATACCTTAAGCTGATCATTGCCAAGCTGCTTCCCACCGCGGCCGCTCTGCTGAGCGTCATTATCAATTACTCGGCCCGATGGTTCGAAGAGAGCGTAGTGTTCTTTTCACAAATAGATCTAACGCGCCTCACATCGAACAGGCCGCCATGCATTGCCGTTCTGGCCATCTACATTGTTCTTCTTGCGCTGTTCTTTGTCCCATTTTTTTACCGTCGCATGCGAACAGTACTGTGCTTCACATGCGGCTTGCTTTTCCTGTATCCGTTTCTTTGCCAACATGTGGAGTTCATATCACAAAACGATGTTGAGTTCACGTGTCTTTCGGTTGGACATGGCCAGGCGATCGTTTTGTCGGCTCCCGATGGCGAATACGTTCTCTTTGACGCCGGCTCAATGACGATAAGAAACGCCGCGCAGAAAGCAGTTCTGCCGTTCCTCCAGAAGAAAGGCATTTCCACCCTAAATGCGGTTTATATCAGCCACGGCGACCTGGACCACATCAATGCGTTAAACGATATCGCAGCTTCAGTGAGGATCAAGAAGATGTATGCCAATGCACGCTTCCTGAACGCCGCGAACAATCCTTCGCTCGAACAGGATACGCGGAACGGCTTGAAAAGATATTCAATCGATGCCGAAAGCATGCGCCAATACAGGACCGATGGTCTGCTCATTCGTTCGCTCTGGCCGACCCAACCTGCGCTGGATGCATCAGGTTTATCGGACAATGACAAGTCGGAGATATTGCTGGCCGAATATGCCAATCGCCGCATCCTGCTTTGCGGCGATGTGGAATTATACGCACAGCAAACGCTAGCGTCCATGTATCCGCAATTGCGGGTTGATGTTCTCGTCCTTCCTCATCACGGTTCCAACACGAACCTGGATGAGCATTTCATCAAGCAGTTGAATCCTCGCATTGTGATCGCCAGTTGTGCTGCAAGCCGTATGAAGAACGTCTGGCAGCCATCGGGATCGGATGCGGTGAGCGCTTTCTACACGGGACGGGATGGTGCGGTGACGATCAAAATAAAAGCCGACGGCACGATTCATGCCGCCGGCTTTATCAAGTCAGATAAGTAAGAACTACTTCATGTGCACGACGATTTCCACGCGGCGATTCTTGGCTTTGCCGGCTGAGGATGCATTCGAGGCAACCGGACGGCTTTCGCCGCAGGCCACGGCGCGGATATTGGAAGGCTGAACACCGCGATCCACCAGATATCGCAAAACAGTCAGAGCACGTTCCGCCGACAGTTCCCAGTTGTCCTTCCATTGATCCTTGGTCTTGCGGATCGGATCTGAATCGGTATGTCCCACCACATCCACCGGGCGGCCGCTATAACGTTCTCTCAGCACGCCGTAGATATGATCAAGCTCGGTATTGGTTGTGCTCTTGAGTGATGCCTTACCGGATGCGAACAGAATTTCGTTCGGCAATGTCACAGTAATCGTTCCAGCGGCCTCATCGACTTTCACATCTCCCTGAAAGCCGGTTGCCTCTTGGGCAGACTTGCCCTGCGCCATCTGCTGCTTCATCGCTTCAAGATCCTGCCGGGATTTGGTCAACTGCTGTGAAAGCTGCGCCTTTTCGGCTGCCGAACTGTCCAGAGAAGCGACACAATTCTCATACAACCCTCTGAGGTTCTGGTGTTCCACATCCAACGCGTCATATTTCTTTTGCCAATTTGTGCAGCCGGTCAGTGATAAAGCCAGCACGACAACACCACAGCCCAACATTTTTTGTGCAACCTGTTTCATAACGATCTCCATTTCTATTAAACAATCCTTAGAACCCATAAAAGTTTGACAGAACCCATTCGATCCAATCGTGGAAAATGATAACGCTAACAACGGCTAAAGACAAGAACGGACCGTAAGGAATTTGTCGCATTTTTTTAAATATTGCCTGATATAAAGCCCACAGTATACCGAAAAACGGCGCTAAAAAGAAAGCCAGGACTACCCATTTGGCGCCGATTACCGCCCCGGCGGCGCCCATCAAGTGAACGTCACCCAACCCCATCGCTTCCTTGCCGAAGGCCAGCGTTCCAAATACTCGTGTTGCCCAGACTACCGCACACCCCACCAAGTAACCGCCCAGGCTGCCCAACAGCCCGGCCATTATGGGCATATTGGAGATTGTTTCCCACTTATTCGCAATCCTATCCAATTGGACGATATGGAACCCGATAAAACCACCTATCAGTATTGGCAGCAGGAAAACGACTTCTTTAAGTATTTCAAGGCGGTCATTAAACAGGGGTTCGGGCTGGTTACAATCGCCTTCTTCGTCCTGCTGCATTTCGTAGCTTGGTTTTATGAGGCCCGCTTTCAGGGCCAACACAGACAAAATAAGCCCATCGACAGCCCCAACAACCACGCCGGCCCATCTTGGGTTTCCGCCAGCGGATGGGAAGAGATCCCCTTGCCTTAGAACCTCCGGTACGATCACAAGAGATGCCAGCGAGGATGATACAATCCCGATGAAGGTCACAAATAAGCAGACTTGTATTGGGATGATCCATAGTTCAAGGTCGATTGCCGAGGCAGCCAGAAAACCGGCCGTCAAAGTCACAATGGCCAGGTAGAAAAGCCAACCGCCGCCAAAAAAGAACCGCTGGAACGGTGTTTCGCCGGCAATGCCGGTATTGCGAAGCTGGAACCAGAAGAACCACAAGTAGAGTCCTCCAAACAGAATCGCCGTGAGGAGTTCAACAACGAAATACCGGACGCTGATCGGGGCCTTGCAGCTGCTGCAGCGGCCGCGAAGAATGATCCACGAAAACAGCGGGATGTTATTATAAAACGCAATCGCCTGACCGCAGGAAGGACACGCCGAGGGCGGACTGACGAGAGATTTCTCCCGCGGCAGCCGATAGATCACGACATTAAGGAAGCTGCCAATGCAGGCACCGAAGGCGAAAACAAAGATCAGCCAAATCCATTCGACAGCCACCGTAATACCTCAGCTACTTTTTGGGACTTCTTGATTTTTTGGTCTTTGGCAGCATGGCCTGACGTTCTACCGCGCCGGCTACTTTCATCGGAAGACCAAACAGCCGGATGAAACCGATGGCATCCGTTGAATTATATTCGGCTCCCATGGTAAAGCTGGCCAGTTTCGGATTGTAAAGACTTTTTGCGCTTTTGGTGCCTGCCAGTGTTGCCTGACCTTTGAAGAGTTTCAATCGAACCGCACCGGTCACATTTTCCTGCGTCACGTTCACGAACGCGTCCAACGCCTGCCGCAATTTACTGAACCACTGTCCGTAGTAAACCAGTTCAGCATACTTGAGCGCAACCTGCTGTTTGTAATGCGCCGTCTCCCGGTCAAGCGTGAGCATTTCCAGCGCCTTGTGCGCCGTCGAAAGAATGGTGCCGCCCGGCGTTTCATAGACGCCTCGCGACTTCATGCCAACCAGCCGGTTTTCGACCAGGTCGGCCTGGCCAACGCCATGCTTGCCGCCAATTGTGTTCAAGGTTTCAATCAGCTTGACACCACTGATCGCTCGGCCGTTGAGCCTGTTGGGAATGCCCTTTTCAAAACCGATTTCAACATAATCGGGCCTATTGGGTGTTCTGGCGACCGGGTTGCTAATGACAAACAAGTCATCCTTTGGTTCGTTCCACGGATCCTCCAGGTCGGCGCCTTCATGGCTGAGATGCCAAAGATTCCGGTCCTGCGAGTAGATCTTCTTTTTGGTCTGCGCGATCGGAACGTGATGCTTCCTGGCATAATCCACGGCCGCTTCCCGGCTTGTGAGCGTGAAATTGGGGTCCTTCCAGGGAGCAATGATCTTGAGGCTGGGATCGAGCGCCATAAACGTCAGTTCAAATCGAACCTGGTCATTGCCTTTTCCCGTGGCGCCATGCGCCACAGCCGTCGCGCCGGTTTGGTGCGCAACGTCCACCTGATGCTTGGCGATCAGCGGCCTGGCGATGCTGGTTCCCAGCAGATACCCATTTTCGTAAACGGCCCCGCTCTTGAGCAGCGGCCACAAATAATCTTCCACAAACTCCCGCCGCAGGTCCTTGACAACACATTTGACGGCTCCGGTTGCCATGGCCTTCTTTTGAATGCCCTGAAGCTCGCTGCCTTGCCCCAATTCGGCGGCAAAGGCAACCACTTCATACCCGTACGTTTCCTTGAGCCAGGGCAGAATAACGCTCGTATCCAGGCCCCCGCTGTAAGCCAGTACCACTTTTTCTTTTTTGTTCTTTGCCATTTAGTTTTCCCAAAAAATTCGAATTCAGATGCAGATTATATCAGAGTTTCAGGCGGTTACAACAGCGTTTTGTGGTGAATTAAACAAAGTGCGCCAGAGCCGCGATCAAGCCCGTCAGTCCTTTGACGTCAACCCTTCAATGACGATCTGCCGGACGACGCTTTCCTGGGGCTCCTTACCAATGAAGATTTTGTATTGAGCGATCGCTTGTCTGATGAACATCTCAGCGCCATTGACAACCCGAGCGCCGGCCTGCTTGGCTTTCTTCAAAAGTTCCGTTTCAAGCGGATTGTAGACCGTGTCAAATACGATCATGTTTTCATTCAAGATGCCGTCAGGGATGGGGCTGGCCTTTGTTTGCGGATACATTCCAATGCTGGTACAGTTGATGAGAATGTCAGCTTTCAGCGCAGCTATGGCATCGAAGGATTCCGCTTTACAGCCAAACTCATCCGCAAGCCGGCGGGCGCGGCTGAATGTGCGGTTGTAGATAGTGACGCTGGAGCCGGCTTCAGTTAAGCCCGCAACGATCGCCCGCGCAGCTCCTCCGGCGCCGATCACCGCCGCCGTCATTTGATGCAGGCGGTGTGTACCGCTTCCTATCACAGAACTTAAAGCCTCCATGGCGCCGGAGTAATCGGTATTGTAAGCGCTGATCAGGCCGTTGAAACCAATTTTTAAGGTGTTGACTGACCCGATCGTCACGGCCAGAGGATCGACGTATTCCCCATGCTGTTTGGCATACTCAAGGGCGCTGGTCTTGTGCGGTATTGTAACGCTGAACCCGCCGAGCCCCAGCCTCTTCAGCCGTCGCATTTGGTCGAGAAAGAATGAAAACTCGCCGATATCACCTTCCACCAGGAACGGAAGATACAATGCATTGAGATGATCCTTTTCAAAGCACGCGTTATACAATGCAGGGCTGAGCGAATGCGCGACGGGGCTGCCGATTAAACCGAATACCTCCGTTTCGCTATTGATCGAGTCCCAGCGATACGCCTTCTTAAGCTGACCGACAGAAAGCTGCCCGGCGGCCGCGGCATTCTTTTCATCGATCGATGCGTACGTGAATAGCGAGCCGAGCTTCTTTGCCAGGATGCGGCTCACTTGACCTGAAGAGCCCATGCAGAATGCGATCAGAGGAGTCTCCGCATTCACCAGGAGTTCAAATACGGCAAAACATTCGTTGAGATGATTTGCCTTAGACACAATCTTCGGGATCGCCTCCGGGCACAGACTCAGGATGGATTCGTAAAGGATCTGAACGTCTTGGAACGGGCCTTCAAAATTGTGAGCCGAAAGTATAAGGCGTGTTGACGAAGATCCCAGCGCCGCTTTGATCACAGATTGAACGTCCGGATGCCTGAAATTGCTGAGTTCGACATCCACATAGTCAGCCCCAGCCAAGATTGCTTTTCGCAGAATCTCCAGCCGGCACGAAAAATCCACATGCTTGAACCCGCCTTCCCGGATATCCCTGCACGTCACGATTACAGGAAGCCCCGTTTTGCGTACATCCTGGATCAATTCGAGCACGGTTTCACTGTCGGGATCATTGAGAGCATCCGTACGGATCTCAATGGCTTCAGCTCCCTGCAATTGAGCAAGTTTCAGCTGTTCCAGAAAATCTTTCTCGTCTTTCGGCGAAATGCATACGGCTAGCAGCGTCATGCCACTATGTATATCCGGCAGCGTCCGCTAATGCAAGGCTTGAATTCATCCCCGTGCCGGCCATAGTTGAAATTGGTTCAACCGCATAAGTGCGGCATTGGCCAACTACAGCACCCGTAAGCAGCGGTCCTTTTTTTATTAAACACAACGCTTGTGTTTTTACGATAAACAGGATAGTGTGTGCCTTCGCGGGCGGACTGTAGCTGCAATTTTGAGTTCTTTGTAAGTCTTTAAAGAATATGAGATTAGATTTGATTCGTACGACGATTGCTGCGGCAGCACTGACGTGCTTGCTCACGTTGACCGGATGCCAACCGGTTCCCAGGGAAGCCTATGCTCCCGTCATTGAAACCCCTCCATTATTTGCGCCCCGGCATTTGGGGTACTCTGTTTTGGGAAAACCGATTGAGCTCTACACGGTTGGCTATGGGCCCGAGAAGGTTCTCGTTCTGGCGGCGATCCATGGAAATGAAATAGCCGGCATATCCTTGGCCAAGAGGCTTGTGGATCGTTTGAAAATACTGGATCATTTGCATTCGCAATATACTGTTATGGTGTTGCCGATCGTAAATCCAGACGGTGTGGCCGTGGGAAGCCGTTTCAACGCAAACGGAATAGACCTGAATCGTAATTTTCCGGCAGCGAATCGAATCAATAGTATGAGCTTTGGTTTGCAGAGTTTAACCGAACCAGAGTCGCAGATCCTTCATGATCTGATCGTGGCCCAAGAGCCGGACCGCATTATCAGCATTCATCAACCGCTGAATTGTCTGGATTATGACGGTCCCGGCGAAGGCATCGTAAATGTCATGGCAACCTATTGTCCTCTGCCGGTGAACAAACTTGGCTCCAGATCCGGCTCGCTGGGGTCGTTTTGCGGCGTGGAAAACAATATCCCTATTGTCACCATGGAATTAACCGAAGCGGACAGCAATCTGTCAGCGGCAGAGCTTTGGGATCTGTACGGGTTCGCGGTTCTATCGGCGATTACTTACCCCAACCTGCCTTTTTAGCGTCCTGCTCTGTTTGGTTTGCAGCTTTGCCCAAATATAAACAAGGAATGCCGCTTCGACAACAGTTAAGCCTGTAACAAGCAAGCCGAGCAGAAATTGGCCATACAAATGGTTATTGCACCTGGATTTTGTCGCTGCGTTCAAGTTCGCCCTGAAATTCGACCGTATAGATGTCCAGGATGGTCGTAAACAGGGCCGCGATCACGGGCCCGACAATGAAGCCCAGAATCCCAAAAACGCCGATTCCGCCCAGCGTAGAGAAGAAAATGACCAGATCGTGCATGCGGGCACTGCGGCCGACGACGCGCGGACGCATGAGATTATCGATACTGCCGATGATGACAATGCCGGCTACCATGATGATAATGCCGCGGATGTAATGACCGCTCAATAGCTGGATGATACCGATCGGGATGAGAATAACATAGGGCCCAAACGGCGGGATCATGGCCAGAAGAGCCATGATAACGCCCGCGAGAAGCCAGCCGCTAACTCCCGTCAGCCAAAGCGTTAATGCGCCTAGCATGCCTTGTGTGAGGCCGACCAGAACGGTGCCGCGAACGGTAGCCTGGCTGATCTGCCGGAAGCGCTTGATGATGGCCTGCTCGTAGCGCTCGTTCATGGGGCTGACGTCCTTGAGACGTTGGACGATGTGCTCGCCATCGCGGAAGAAGTAAAACATTGTAAATAAGATAATCAGGAACTTTGTGAAGAAGCCGATGACGTTCTTGGAGAGGATATTGACCACGGCGGCCACGCCGGTGCCGATGCCTTGGATGCCCTGCTCGAAGATCTTACCCAATTCGACGTTCTGGAGATGTATCCATCGAACCAGCCTGGAGTTACGTAAACGGCCGAACCAGCCTTCTTCGCCCTGCTCGATCCAGTTCTGGATCGTATCCTGAGCAGTTTGATAAGCGGAGACGGCCTGTTCGACGACCTTGTCCGCGACGATAACCGCCGGAATGATGAGGCCCAGCAGCAGGATGATGCAGGTGACAAAAGCCGCTAAACCATTGTGGTTGCGGAGGATACGGCGAAGCCAGAGGTTGAGCGGATTAAAGAGGGTGGCCAGTGAGCCGGCGACGATGATGGCAACGAGAAAATAGTTGATGATCCAGACGAAGAGAAGGCCCGTAAGTATAAGCACAATAAGGAGAAACGTGCGATGGAAGCGGGCGGTTTGGTCATTGGACGGGGGTGGTGGAGGCTGCACTGTGTTGGGGTCACCGTCGCCGGGAAGCGCAATATCCGCCATAGAAGAGCCCTGCCATGCAGAATTCGTGTTTTTGAATGTAAGCAATTGTAGAGCAAGGGGCTTATAGTTCCAGACGGAGTTTGCTGCATTACGAGTGGGGAATTGTTACACTTGAAAGTAAGGGCTTTCCGGCGACGCCGGACGACCTGGGCGATCTCGTATTTTCAGGGCTTCTCCACATCAACGCATCGGCAATCAAATGTCCTGCTGCAGCCGTTTTACGTAAGCTTTGGAAGGAAGGGCGCGCACGCATATTTTTCCGCAGGATAGACCGCATCGGGAACACTGCACGAACAGATCAGGCATTCTTTTCGAAAATGGGTTTTAATGTGGATGCCAGCACTTTTAATTTTTCAAGCTGCTCCGGCGTGATGGGTTTAATATCATTGACGAGATCTAAAGCCATTGTAAAGAGTCGTGCATCGCCGGGAGGCACCGCCGCGGTGACCGGCATGCTCAATGTAAATGCCATCGCTAACTTGGCTTCTTCGATGTCGGTTATCGGCTGGTACCAGCACTTTGGATATAGTGCCCGGATGGGGTCTTCCTCAGGTGCTCGCTGGCGAGCTAACATTTTCAGAGCGAGGACCGCCATTTCTTTTTGCCGAGCTTTTTCGATTATTTCAGGACTGAACGCACCCTGCAAGTAGCCTGCAAAATTCACAGGGAAAAGAATCGAGTCGAAATCATACCGCCTCATTGCTTCTAGTGCCGCCTCATGGGAGTGCGCCGAGAACCCAAGATACCGGATTCTGCCTTGTTTCTTTTCCTCAAACAACAGCTTCATGACGCCATCCTCCGCAAACGCACGTTCCACATCTTTTTGCACGTCCGTAATGCCATGGAGCTGATATAAATCAAAATGATCCGTCCGCAAACGTTTTAATGAGCGTTCAAATTCTTCCTTTGCGGCGACATACTCCCTTTGACCCGTTTTGCAGGCTAAAAACACTTTCTTTCGATAAGGTTCTAGAGCAGGTCCAAGTATCTCTTCGGCATTCCCGTAGCCGGGTGCAACATCATAATAATTAACCCCCCTTTCATAGGCCTGAGCCACAATTTGATTGGCCTCTTCTTGCGGGGTGTCTTTCACTACAATGCCCCCAAATCCGATGACCGAAAGCATCACCTCTGTTTTTCCATATCTGCGTTTTGGGATAAACCCCGCCTTATGCTCGCTCTTATTTTCACTGGCCAGCAGCTTTTCAATGAGTGCAAGATTGCTCAGCGACAACAAGCCTGTTGCGGCAGCACCTTTCTGCAGGAATTCTCGTCTTTTCATAAGTTCGGTCCTGTTTTTAGATTTGTTCACCATTGTAGCATTACAAAGCGGAATTGATAGTTCTATCTTTGGTGATTGGGTTCCGCGTCATAGCTTAGAAATCATCATTTTTGGCACCATTCGGCCAGACCTTAAATGTCAATTGTCCGTACCCGGCTTTTTCGAAAGGCCCCGCTGCGGGATTATTCTTATTCCGATCGATACCGAAGTAGTCGGTATCGATGCAGTACGGTGAATCGTCCGGGTGAACAAAAGGCAGGCCAGGAATATTAGCCCTGCCGAGCAGATCCGATGTCACCAGGGAACGTGTCTGTTTGTCGTTCCAGGTTTTGTCGAGTCGAATGCGCAAATATATTCCATCCTCTTTTTGCGCCAGCAGCAGATCAGGGTTGTAATCGGGCAGGACAAAAGCACCTTGCTCAGCATTGGCCGACAATGCTCCCATTAAAAAAATATTGCCATTCATCTGCATGGGATAGACAGCGGCATCATACACCTGAAGGCCGCCCGTGCCCACGAAAACATTATTGTAAAAGCGGTGATCGCCGCCCTGAATGGTGCTCAGTCCCGCAATGCTGGTACTGTGAGCCGGATGATATGGCGTTCTGCGTGTATCGGGTCGCATATTCAGCCTGCCGCCAAAAAGATTGTGCACAAACGCTCCGCCTTCGGACATATCCCACAGATTGACACGAGACAGCAGGACATTGTTGTCGAAGAGGAAGGGACCGTGGTTTACTTCCATGTAAATATCCTCGCTGGGCTGGTTGTCGTGCAGGAGATTTTGAGTCACCCGGGCGCCTTGTGCCATCCAGTCCAGCCAGATTCCCCGGTTGCAGCGATAGATATGGTTGCGCGAAATGAGGGTATCAATCGCTCCGTGAAATTTAATCCCAGCCATTTCAGCTCCGCCAAAAAGCTGGCGAACATGAATATCATGTATCTCATTTCCTGTTATCGTACTGAAAGCGGCCCCGAGACTGCCAGCGATTCCTGCCTGTTCACAGAAAGCGATGCGATTGTTTCGCACGATGTGGCTGCCAATGTTTTCTTTCGACCACCCTTGTTCCAATCCACGTTTGATCGTCTCTACATAGCCTTCGGCGCTGTTTTGAGAAGTATTATCGTACTGATCCCCGTGCTTGCCAAGGGTAATTCCCGTGCAGGTCGAGTATACGACTTCGTTGTTTTCTATAATCCATCCCCTGCTCCAGTTAGTGCCGAGCAACCCGATCTGTTCGGCAGTTGGCGGGGCCCATGGCGTAGCCGCCTGCATCAGGGTAAAGCCGCGAATGGTGATATAATTGCGTCCCGGTTTGTCGGGGTAGAAAACCGACTGACGGACATTGATTTCCACTTCCGACTCATTGGGGTTGACACCAGGAAACTGAGCCCAGATGGTGGTGACGGAATCATCGACCTTGGCGAACCAAAGCCCGTTATCAGCAGAATTGAGCGGGGGATAATTACGAAAGACCAGATACAAGGTCTGAGTTCCGACAGTAGGCTTCAGCTTCACATCAGCCGTTGACCATGTTTGCCAACCGCCTGTGCCGGAAACGGTGCATGTGCCCAGGAGGCTGCCGTCCAGCGAGTTCTGTCTGACTTCTACGATCCCCCCACGGGAAGCCGATGCAGTCCGAATCGTCAGTTTTTCGGCGCCCGGACCAAAATCCACTCCTTTGTAGGAAACCCAGTCGCCGGATTGGATCCAGCCGATGCATTTTCCACCTTCGGAGCATTCAGCAGTTTGAACGCCCTGATGGCAAGAGAACCCGGCGGCGTCAATCCGGGATTGACCGTCAATCTGCAGCCAGGATATATTGAGCAGGTAATCCCGGCTTTGGTTGATGCTGTCAACGGGCTTAAGGACATTCTCCAGCGAAGCGGATTCGACGAGCCAATCCCCCTTAAAATAGACTGCCCCAGTATGATGCTCCCGTCTTTTTCCGTTAAACCAGTCACCTTGAATCCGATCGCTGTATGGATTAAACTCGCCAAAGAAGGAATTAGGGATTGTTACTTTCCATGCATCATTTTCGGCTTTTTGCCAACCTTTGACGATTTCGGAGCCTTTGATGACCACCTGTTCGCCTGGCGCCGCCTGGTAGGTAATCCGTCGGGTCTCCGAATCGCCGCCGCGAAGGGGATTAACCCGCTCGCGGTAAATACCCTGATGAACGGTAATTATATCACCGGGAAGGGCACGTTCGGCCGCCGCGGAGATCGTACGCAATGGCTTTACGGCCGTACCTTCGGAGGCATTATCCCCCGTCAGAGCGACATGGTACGAGCGGGCAAATGCCGGTGAAACAGAAAAAACTGTCATAGTAAGCAGATATATAGTACGCATGTATGCCCTTTAATAAAATGCACTCATTATTTCTCATATTTTTTTTAAATGAAGCAATAGCGACCTGTCCCGAATGCGGCCGCCCGGCGGCCTGATCTCAGCCTTGACAGTAAATTGATAACCGAATTTTACTCCGGCTATTTTCTGTCCAGGGTTTCCAGAACGACCGGGCCAATCAGCCCCGAAGGCTGCAAGTCCTCGTTCGCCTTGACATCGCTGACTGTCAACCATGTTTTCCGCTGACTTTCAGGCATGCCCTGCTCTTTAACCAGGTAGTTTCGCCACAGGTTGACCACTTCGGCTTCAATCACGTTTTTGCCCGGCTTAATAAGATTGGTCACATCCAGGACAAATGGCTCCATCCAGACCCCGCCTGCGGGTTTTCCATTGACGGTCACTTCCGCCATTACATGGACCGAACCGAGATTGACGAAAACGTCCTTCCCTTCGGGAACTTGGTCTAATGAAAATTCAGCGGTATAAACCGCTGTTCCGGAATAGTGCTTAATGGAATCGCTGTCGCTTTTCGACCAGTCGACCAGAGTGTCCATTGTCAGCGTTTTTTGGACATCTATCACAGAGTTGCTAAATTCAACCGTCCAGGGCCCATCAATTGTCTTCCAGGACTTACGCTGCGGGAAGTTGCTCTGATACTCTGCAATTCCTTTGGCCGTTGATCCCTCCGCAAAAACGATAAACTGGCTCTGACGGGGTTCCAGCGAAATCGGAACCGCAGTCCCCTGCGGCATTTGACTGTACTCCGGCAGCCGTCGAATCTGACCTGTCATCGCATCCCACAACTGCGGTTTCAATCCCTCAACTCTGAACACAGGCTGGATATCCACTCGCCTGTCAGACTGATTGGAAAGGAAATAAATATCCATGCCGGGTATCGTTCGATGTGTCCATAGAACCGACGCTTCGGACAGATCAACATCCCTGCTGACACGCAGTTGGTCGAGCACCTGCTGAAGATCCAGACTATTAAATACACTTCCCTGCCCGTACTTGCGGGACAACTTGCCGCCAGAATAGTTCGCTCCCCACATCTCATCTGCCATTGCCCGTACCTGCAGATCACATTCGGGGTAACCCTGAAGACTCGGCGACCTGGAAGGTTTTGGCCCGTAAATCGCACCGCCTTCTTTAACGAGTTTTTCAAGTTTGGCAAGCACCGCGGGCCGCATTGTCTCAAGCGGCGGCAGCACCATCAAGCGGTAGGCCGCGCCGCTGGGCAATACAAGTTTGCCGTCTTTTACCTGCATGTCCCTGACTATTACTTCGGCGTTGATGTAGTCATAGGAATATCCCTGAGGCAGTTCCGGGTCACGGACGCCTGTCATTTTGGGAGCGTTTTCGCTGATGAAATAACATACATCCGCGACATACGAACCCTGCTG